>JBDLWG010000097.1:0-8376 GCA_039804385.1 Bacteroidota bacterium | reverse complement strand
AATCGAGATGTCTTTGCAAACGGTGTATTTTAACCCATTTTGAAATCCAGTTTCGGAAAATTTCCTTAGTACATGACAAAAAGGGAAATGGGGGTGATGGATGTACGGATTTCACGGATTTCACGGATTTCACGGATTGGTACGGATTTTTTCAAAAAAATCCGTGAAAATTCGTGAAATCCGTGAAATCCGTACATCCATCACCCCCCATTTCCCTTTTTGTCATGTACTAAGGAAATTTTCCGAAACTGGATTTCAAAATGGGTTAAAATACACCGTTTGCAAAGACATCTCGATTGTAAAACCAAACAGCGCGTTGGATTTCATCCTCTCCCCGAACGGTAAACAGGGTACTTCCCCATAGTAACACATTGCTTACAAAAAATCTTGTTAACTCGTCTTCAACGGTTGTTCGATTAAAATGATTGGGATTTTGAAATCGGGCAAAAGAATAGATACTGTTCGCAATACTCGCACAAGCTAACACGTTGCCTACCTTCCGATACAAACTGCCGCGTCGATAGAGGCTATAAGCGGCACTATTGGGGCGCAATCGATTTTTCAAAGGGTCATCAAAACCAAAAATATCTCCCATTTCATAGCGTCCATTCTGATAAAACCCAAAACTTGTGCGTCGGATGGCATTTCGTTCATAACTTCGGGTGATTTGGGCTTGGTTCGTGCTATCCTTATAGGCGTTTAAACCGTTTAAAATCGAATTGCGATTATATTGCCAAACGCTTTCTTGAAATCCATCAGCCGCTTTAGTCATCATCTTCAAACCCAAGCCGAAGGCGATGGCACTGCCAAGCGTCCATGCCGTTGCTTCGTTTTGACTCATAGAACGGCTCCCCTGCAAGTTGATAAGTCCCAGAGTGAGTGGAGGAATGCTCAAACCCGTTAAAAGCGCACCGCCAAATAATTGTAAATTTGCCTTTTTAAAGGTCGCATGAGCAGTTAAGTCTGCACGCACGGCTCTTTTGAGGGGATTGCTAAATAAAGAACGCTTTTGCATTTGCCCGTCTTGCATCACCCCATTGCTTAATAAAAGGATGGTTTGATGGTCATACACCTTCAATAAGGTGTCGCGTGGGATGCGCAATTGCCCAAAACTAATTGCAGGAAGCAAAATAAGGCTTACCTGTAAGATTTTTAATAAATACATGTTTCGACCTTTTTGGATATGAAAAAATGATTCTAAAAAAGCAACGATGAATAGATATAGAAAATTGTATCAATTGTTGCATTGCGTGATAACGCGCAACCTGATTAAATTTAAAACACCCTAAGTAGTTGAAAGGAAAAAAGCGACAAAAAGAGATACCTACAAAAAGATTGATTATCAAGGGAGTATAACGTTTGGAGGGTTTCAAACCCTCCAAACGTTGTTGTCGATTATTTAAAATTAACTACTTATTTCAATCGTTTTGAAGCCTAATTTTGGCAAAATCAGCACAAAATTTGCGCGATAAAAAAAAATAGTTTACCTTTGCGTGTTGAATCCCGCGCATCGTAATCATAAAATCAGGAGTCTCGAGATGAAAAAAATATCGATGGATATAGTCGCCTTGTCGCACAGCGTGACCCAATCGCATAACTACGCGGTTGTTTTGGGCGAAAAACCGGGCAGACGTAGGTTGCCCATCATAATCGGCGCGTTTGAAGCGCAAGCGATTGCCGTTGCTTGGGAACGCATGGCTCCAAATCGCCCTTTGACACACGATTTGTTTAAAAGCATGATGGATACTTTCAAAGCCGATTTGAAAGAAGTGATTATAAATAATTTATTAGATGGCGTTTTCTATGCGCAACTCATTTGTTATAAAGATAATACGCGTTATGAAATTGACTCACGCACTTCGGATGCGTTGGCAATGGCAGTTCGTTTTAATTGTCCGATATACACGTATGAGTTCATCTTGGAAGCCGCAGGAGTCGTGTTAGAGGAGCAAGAGGAAGAACGCCGCCCGCAACCTGCCGCCCCTGCACGCCGCGATAAAGAACCCCAAAATAAAGAAAAAGACAAGGAAAAAGAAGGTGGTTTGAATACGCTCAGTGTAGAGGATTTAAACAAAAAGTTGGAAGAAGTGTTGTCCAATGAAGATTATAAACAGGCGGCGCAGATTCGAGATGAAATCAATCGACGCAAAAAAAGATAATTTTTTGAAGGATTCGGTTTCGGAAACCTTGAAGGTTTCCGAAACCGACGCTTTTCAAGAATAAAGGTGAAGAATTAGGTTTCGGAAACCTTGAAGGTTTCCGAAACCGACGCTTTTCATTTATTGCGCTTTCGACACATAGTAACCCCGCCCTGAAGCGTGTGCTAAATGCGAGCGTTCCATCCGCGAAATCACACCTTGTCGATGCGCAGGCAAACTTCCTTTTAAATACTGTTCTACCATCAAACCCGAAATCGGTGCGGCAAAATCATTGCCCCAACCCCCATTTTCCACATACACAGCTATCGCAATTTTAGGGTCATCTTTCGGCGCAAACGCCATGAAAACGGAACTATCTGCCCCATGCGGATTCTGAGAAGTCCCCGTTTTACCACAAATAGAGATGCCGTCCAAACGGGCATTACTCCCCGTTCCAGATTCAATCACTTGGCGCATGCCATCAATCACCGACTCAAAATGGGGTGCATCAATGCCACTACTTTGTTTTTGGATGTATTTTGCTAAGATTTTTTGCCCATTTTTCATTTCTTTAATCAAATGCGGCGTATAATACCAACCTCGATTCGCAATCACGGCTCCCAAATTGGCCATTTGTACAGAAGTCATCTGATTTTCGCCTTGCCCGATACCGAGTGAAACAATCCCTGTCGAATACCAAAACTTATCCCGTTTATAAACGCGGTCATAATATTTGGACGTTGGAATATTGCCATCTTTTTCGCCTGGAAAGTCGATGCCAAGTGGACGACCCATACCAAACTTATAAATCATCGAATTTAAAGTATCCAATCCTTGTCGCGCACTCCGTATCCCATACCTATCAACCATCGCTCGAAACACTAAACAAAAATAATTATTACAAGAATGCGCAATCGCCTCCGACATGCTGCCCGCCGAAGGATGCCCATGACATTTTATCGTCAAACTCCCATAATGGAAACCATGTGCGCAACCCGTCCCATTGCCCGCGCTCCACACGCCTTGCTGCATCGCAATCAAACCCATCATGGGTTTGAAAATCGAACCAGGCGGATATTCCGCTTTAGAAGTACGGTCAAAAAGCGGTTTCAACGAGTCTCGCATGAGCGATCGAATCATATCACTGCGCCCTTTGTTGATAGACATGCGCTCTGGGTCATAAGTCGGGGAACTAACCATTGCCAAAATCTCGCCCGTCGAAGGTTCAATCGCTACTACTGCACCGATTTTCCCCGTCATCAACCGTTCTCCCAAAGATTGCAATTTAATGTCAATCGTACTGACCAAATCCGTTCCGGGGGTTGCCGAAGAATCCGAAGCCCCATTTTTCCAAGGACCCACCAAACGCCCCAATTTATCTTTCAAAATGTACCGATACCCTTTTCTGCCGCGCAATAAATACTCATATTGCTTTTCCAAACCACTCGAACCAATATAATCACCCGATTCATACACACCTAATGAATCTGTAATTTGTTTTTCATTGACCTCACTCAAATAACCCAATGCATGCGCTCCATTGCGCTGCGGAAACCCGCGCACATTGCGCACGACGACGAAAAAACCGGGAAATTCGCTCAAACTCTCTTGAAAACGGGCATAAACTTCAGGTTGAATCATGGTTTGAAACGCAAAAGGCAAGGATTTAGAAAACTTTTTACTTGCCCAATTTTTATTCAAATTGGTTCTAAATACCACCGTATCAATGCCTAAAAGCCGACAAAATTTAGACGTATCCATATTTTTGTCAATATGTTTATACGTCACCATGAGGTCATAAAGTGGGTTGTTATAGACCAATAACGCCCCATTTCGGTCGTAAATCACGCCGCGAGAGGGGTAAATCACATCTTTTTCAATCGTAATCGCCTCCGCTTTGCTCCGATACGACGAATCAATCAATTGTAATTGGGCGGCTCGAAAGAGCATAATGAGTGCCGTCAAGGTAAAAACGCCCATAATCGTGTATTGACGGTCTCTGTTAATATCCAAGTTTGCCATGTTAAAAGAGTAGGTTTTTATCTATTAGATAACGGTTGATAGCGTTTGCTACATGTTCAGCCAAATTAACAGGTACAGCATTGCCAATAATTTGTTCTAAATCGCCTTTATTTTGCCCTTCCCATTTAAAATCGGATGGAAAAGTCTGAATATAACTGCGTTCAAGGGTTGTCAACGGTCGTATAGCTGTTTTATTTTTGCAAGTATCGCCTTCATGAAATGCATAAGTTTTAGGAATGGGTCGATTTACGCCCCGAATCGTTGGACTCGGTTCGTAAATACTGAATACGCCTCTCCTTGCGTAACTGCGCGGATGCCTATAATAATGCTCCGTTCCCAAACTGTTGCCCAAATAATCAAAAATCGAAATCGGATTTTGTGCCAAACCGCTTGCCAAATAAGGGTTTAAAACGCCATCCCGTTCCTTTAAAACACCAATTAAGAAAAAACGTTTTCTCAATTGTGGCACTTTACATAAACTCGCATCCAAGGTTTGCGCAGAAAGCCCGTAACCACTTGTTTTGAAAGTTTCAACTGCTTTTGCCAACGTTTTCGTAGTGGCGATACGCGCTACATTTTCCATTACAAAAATCTTTGGACGCAAGTTAGTTACAATTTGGGCAAAATCAAGGGTTAAATCGGCTCGTTCTTTTTCAGTTCTGTTGCCCGCACTTGAAAAATCTTGACAAGGTGGTCCCCCAATCACCATTTCAGCATCATAGGATTTAAGAAAAGATAGTTCTGACACTTTTGATAAATCCTTTTGCAATATTACATGATTAAAATTTTGCTTATATATTTCAATAGCAGGCAACCAATTATCAATAGCAGCAACCATTTTAAAACCTGCTCTTTTAAAACCAAGTGACATGCCGCCCCCGCCTGCGAATAAATCTATGACTTTTAGCATCCTTCAAAAAGATTAGGTGAGTTGTAAATAATGGCATCAAATCGCCTTTCTGGACTAAGCATTAAATGCCCTCCGCCGAGTATTATATTTTTTATAGCTGATTTTGTAATTCTTGGATTTGTCAATGCATCACACGTCATAAAAGGATGTGAAATCTTTCCGCTTACGGCAAATGCCTTATCATTTTTAGTGTTAAAAGACAGTTCATCAAGGACTTTTACATGATTTATTTTCTGATGTTTGCAAAAATCAAACAACATTTTAAATAACCAAATCACAGAACGCAATTGTCTTGTAATTTTATTTTCTGTTTTTAAGGCAGCTTTAGCATCATTTAAAAAGAGGCGCGTGAACGCAAAATTACTCCAAACAAAAATATCTAAACAATTTTCAGCCAACTGAGGCGATTTTCCAATCGTTTTCCAAACAGGCTGAATAATCAAAGGCTCTTGTTTATCCAAATTGGCTAATAAAATCGCGTCAATACAAGCAATCATTTTAGGTATCAAGGGCATCATCGTTGTACCTTCTGTCCAATCATTTATATTATCAAAATCACTACTTATAAAGTTTTGTAAATCAGCACTTTTACTTCGATATTGCATCGCTATGCTCAATGCTAAATACACAATACTATCAGGTCGAATCACAATTTCAGAACCAAATTTATCATCAGTTAAATCACAAGTCGTATGGTCTGGCAATGCCGTCAGTTTGATTTCTAACCCGCGCAAACAAGTTTGAGTAACAAGATGCTGCGTCACCAAGTCAATACGTGGTACATTTCCAATCACTAATTGTTGATAAGGCGTATAATCGCTTTCAAAAGCAAAAAATAAATCATCTTTATTAGGTTCTAAACCAAATAGTTGTGTAATCGAAATCGTTTTATGAACTACTTTTAAAGATTCATTCAAGTTTAAATAAATAGGGTCGATTCCTTCGCTATGCATAAAGCAAGCTAAAGCCGCAGGAAACGATGAATTAAATTGATTTTTTCCCCAAGTATCCTTGTTGGTAAAATCCCGATTCGTATTTTTTAAGCCAAATAAAGCAGGTTGAGTCATAATGATGCCTTTTCAAATAGTTGAAATTGATACGATGCCGTCACAAAGATACAACACAAAGAAAGATTTTTTTTCAAATTCGATAAAATATTAATAATCAACGCTTTATCGAATTTCGCAATCAAGATGTTTCTGTTAAATCATTTGAATCAATCTCTTTGTAACGCTCCAAATCTGCACAAAACAAAGCCAAACTCTTATTATTTTCCAATATTTTGTTTAAAATTTTCCATTTTCTAAAATCATGGCTTAAAAATAAATATTGGGCTCGTTTATCGTTATTCAAAGCAGCGATTTTATTTTTTTCTTTGGCAGACGCGCTTCGATTGATTTCCTTCCATAATCTTTCTTTGGATTTTGGTAAAAAATCTGTTTTGGCGTTTCCGTATAACGTCAAAACCCAAGCATCAGTCTCTTGAATGGCGATAGCAAAAACAATTTGTTCTAAAAATTGATAATTTAACCACGCTTTCATTTTCTGAATAATATTGGCTCGCAATGTCGCTACACTTGCATCATCGGTTATCGTTTTAGGATTTAATACTTCATAACCTGCAAGATGACGCTCCTCACTGTCGATATGTATCACCACAAAGCATTGATTTTCAAAGGGTTCTATGAAATTTGCGATGACTTTTGGGTTTTCACAATTGGCTTTTACGATTGTCCAATTACTAAATTTTTTTGGATCCAACTGTTGCAAATCGGTTTCATCATTGTCCAAATCGGGAACCAAATATTTTATATCACTGCGGTCAATATCTAATTTTCCTTTAAGAATGTTGGTAATAACGCCCGCATCAGAAGCACCTTCTGCAATAATTGCTACTCTCATCGGTTAAAAATGATTGGGTAAGCCGCCTAAATAACCACGCATCCACAATTCAGATAATTTTAAATCCTTATCTTTGACGGCAGGTTTTAACTTAATTTTTTCAATCTTAGTGGCACCGTTATCGCGGCGTTTGACCACAAATAAGCATTGTGTCGGGTCGTGCAGGTTCAAACCATCCAAAATCGCAGGATTATGAGTGGTCAAAATCACTTGTTTATGATGTTCTTTTGCCAAAACCGCTAATTTTTTAATCAAGAAACGCCCTAATCGTGGATTTACGGCATTATCAATGTTGTCAATCGCAAAAAAAGCAGGCGTTTCATCGCTGATAAATAACGTAAAGTAAAATAACAAATATAAAAAACCTTCATTAGCACTGCGCTGGTCGAAATATTTCAAGTCGCGTTGTAAATAACTATCTTTTATTTGAATCCGTTTTTCGGTAAACACCAAGTCTTGTGGCATATCAAACCCGTCAAACCAATCCAATAAATGCAATTGTTCATTAATTTTGTCAAAAAGGGCAGGTTTTTCGCGAGAAAGTTCCATCAAATGACTGAATAATCCTTCGCCGCGCATTCCAATCGGGCGAATTTGACTTTCTTCATTGAAATTGCGCAAAAAATGATTTTCAGGAGCAAATATTAAAAATTTATCTATATTGTTTTGTTCTGACCAAGACTTCCATTTGCTACCAATCGTTGATTTAAGTTTTTCCTCATCCTTTCTTGCATCCGTTTCCAATTTAGAAATTTGTTTATTTAGAAATTTATCTATAATTGCCTGTCCCCATTTTTCTTTTATATCCAATTCTTTTTTTATTGCTTCTGTTTTTTCATGAACTTCTTTTTTTATTTCGTTTAAGAGTGCTTTATATTCTTGCAATATTTCTTGGCTATCTTCACGTTGCTTAGTTTCCAAATTTTCAATATACAATGGTGTGAAATTCCAAACTTTATTAAAGTAATTGAGGTTAAATTGTATATTTATATTTTTATCGTCTGTAAATCCCAATTCAATTTCTGATTTTTGAGTTTCATCAAAAGCCGCAGTCATCAAATTCGGATGTGTCACCCGAATGCGATTCCCTAAAAACTCTTGTTCCAATTTCCCCGAAAGAGCTGCCGCACCCATTGTAATACTTTCCAAAATATTAGATTTCCCCGCACCATTTGCCCCGATGAACACATTGAGTTGCCCCAATTCCAAGTCTAATTTTTGAATGGATTTAAAATTCTGAATTTGGATTTTTTGAATCATATTGCTAATCAATTTGTTAATTGGTTCGTTAAATCGTCACAAAGATACAACACAAAGAAAGATTTTTTTGCCCCAAGTTGCAACTTCCTGTAACTTTCCTGTACCTTTGGAGATATTTTAATCCAAAATTACTATGAAAATCAT
>JBDLWG010000096.1:0-8932 GCA_039804385.1 Bacteroidota bacterium | reverse complement strand
GTATCCATTTTCCAAGTCAACGGGTTTGTAACCACTATATCATTGTCTTTTTTGTGAATTGCGGGATAAAAACCGCGTTCAAAAGTGCGCCAACTGCAAAAACAGCTTGTTTGTTCAGGCGTTTCGCAAGGCAGAATCGTTTTAAAGGCGCGTTTTGAAACAGGTAAACCGACAATATACGCTGCAACCAACCGCCTTTGCAACGGTTTTTCATCAAAATACTCGCGCAAAAGTCGTTCTGCATGTTTCGTTCCTTGACTATGCGATGCAATCATAATCGGACGGCTCTTATTATAATGACTTAAAAAATACTCAAAAGCCGCTTTGATATCCGAATAGGCGATCTCAAAAGCGCGGTTTGCGGAAGCCGTATCGGTTGTCCAAAACGCCTCAATGTGCGCCTGCCGATAACGCGGTGCATAGACTTTACCCACCCCATTGAAAATGGAGGCTTGATTTAAAATCGTCCCTTTATCCGTTTTGTCATTGAGTGTGTTGTCTCGAAGGTCGCCATTCCAATGAATATTTCCTTTTCCGTATGTGTAAGTCGTTGGATGTAAGAAAAATACATCAATATCTGCGCTTGCTTGTTGGTCTTTCAAAAGCGTTGCATCGGGTACACGGTCTGCATTATCTTTTTTATCGGGCAGCGCAGCCCAAGCATCTGCCTGAGCGTAATTGGGTGCAGGCGCGACAGGCTCTTGGTCGAAACGGAGTTGCGGGCTTTTACTACGCGGAGTTGCGCAACTCGCTAAACTTAAAATCACGATTGAAACAGATGTGATAGATACTTGCATTGCGTTAAATTATTGCTAAATGATTGGAAAACAAAAAAAAGAACGTTGTGTTTTTAACTTTTCAAGTAAATTGCATCAAATTTTCTAAACAAATTACAAGCCGTCCTTTATTTTTTCAATTTTGGGGCGGTTCGATTCCAAAAATAGCCATTTTAGCGATGAAAAAATGTTTTCAATACTTCTTGATGCCCGTTTTGTTCTTATTTTTCAGCTCTAAATTGTGGGCTACACACAATAGAGCAGGCGAAATTCGGGTAGAGCAAACGGGGGCGCAATCGGTACGTGCAACGATTATTACTTATACGAAATCAAGTAGTGTGCCTGCCGACCGCGATACGTTGGAAATTTGTTGGGGAGACGGCATTTGTGAAAAAGTGGCGCGCTCGAATGGCAGGGGCGAAAACCTGCCGAATGATGTGAAACGCAATTTATATGTTGCAACGCATACCTATCCGGGACGGTTGAGCTACCGCATTAGCATGACCGACCCGAATCGGAATGGCGGTGTGTTGAATGTCAATTTCCCACATTCCGATAACATTCCGTTTCATATTCAAACTTCGATTTCGTTTTTGAATACTCAATTTCAAGGCGGTAATTCTACACCGCAACTCTTGCAACCACCGATTGACAGAGGTTGTGTCAACAAATTGTTTATTCATAATCCGAATGCGTTTGACGCGGATGGCGATAGTTTGGCGTATCGGCTCATTACGCCTTTGCAAGATGTGGGTTCGGAAGTGCCGCGTTATGAATTTCCTTGGCAAATTACGCCTGGAGCGAATAATTCGATGACTTTGGATGCTCGAACAGGTACGTTGCGTTGGGAAAAACCGCAAAGTGCAGGTGAATATAATATTGCGATTCAAATTATTTCGTATCGGCGGGGCATTCCGATTGATACGACGATTCGAGATATGCAGATTTTAGTGGAAAGTTGTCGCAATGAACCGCCTAAAATTGAGTCCAAAGACAAATTTTGTGTGATTGCAGGACAACAATTGAAATTTGATGTCAAGGCAACCGACCCTGATGTGGGGCAAAAAGTGAAATTATCCGCTTTGGGTGGGCCGTTTATCGTGCCAATTAGTCCCGCGACGTTCAATAATACGCCTGCTTTCACTACGCCGCCGATTACTTCCACGTTTACATGGAATACGACTTGCGAACATATTGAAGAACAATCGTATTCGGTCGTCTTCAAAGCAACCGATAATTTTTTCGATACGACTGGTTTGGTTGATTTGAAATTGGTGCAAATCAAGGTGGTGGGGCCGCCGCCCGAAAATGTAACTGCGCAACCGCAACGAGATTATACCATTATCAGTTGGAAAAAACCTTATATGTGTGAAAATGCGCAAAATCGCTATTTTTATGCGTTTTCGGTCTGGCGCAAAGAGGGCAGCAATCCGTTTGCGTTAGATACGTGTACGAATGGGTTGGATGGAAAAGGTTATACGCGAGTGGTCATTGATACGCTTTTTCCCATTGTAAATGGTAAATATACATTTAAAGACAATACCGTACAGCGCGGTCGCACGTATTGTTATCGGATTTTGGGACATTTTGCCAAACGGACAGTTGCCAATAATCCATATAATTTGGTAGCGAGTTTGCCATCGGAAGAAGTTTGTGTGCAATTAAACCGCGATTTGCCGTTGATTTTAAACACAAGTGTCACCGAAACGAGTACCACAACAGGCAAAATTTTCGTAAAATGGACAAAGCCGATTGCGGAAGATTTGGATACGATTTTAAATCATGGACCGTATCGTTTTCAATTGTTCCGCGCAACAGGGATTACACGCACGAATTTGACTCCGATTGTAGGCGCGGTTTGGACAAGTCGTTATTTCAAAACGTTGCAAGACACGATTTTTAATGATAACAATTTAAATACGTTACAAAATGCTTATTCTTATAAAGTTGGTTTTTACACACAAGGCGGAGATACGTTGTTAGGTTACTCAGAAGTGTCATCTTCGGTTTATTTAAAAATGGCTTCGACCGATAGAATCAACAATTTGTCTTGGGAAAAAGACGTGCCTTGGACGAATAGTCAATATGTGATTTATCGGCGCAATCCTGCAACCAATCAATTTGATTCGATAGGCACCTCCTTGACTACGACTTATCAAGATAATGATTTGACTAATGGTATTGAATATTGTTATTATGTAAAATCCATTGGTACTTATGGTATTCCGTCAGTGGAAAGCCCGCTTATCAACCTTTCGGAACGCTTGTGTGGTACGCCGATTGATACGGTTCCGCCTTGCCCGCCGACGTTAAAAGTTTTGAATGAGTGTGATACGACTGGTTTGGCGGCGAATATTATCAATAAATTGCGTTGGACGAACCCGATTTATCAATGTCGGAATGCGCGAGATTTAGCAATTTTTAAAGTGTATTACACTGAAAAACAAGGTGGTACATGGAAATTGATTGCCACGATTACGAATCGCAATGATACGACTTTTGAACATCGGAACGCGAATGGAACGATTGCAGGTTGTTATGCCGTGACCGCCGTAGATTCGATAGGCAATGAGAGCGCGAAAAGCAATACGGTCTGTGTCGATAATTGTCCTTATTATAAATTACCCAATACGTTTACGCCCAATGGCGATGGTCAAAATGACCTTTTCAAACCCATGAAAGATGCATTTCGCTATATCGAAAAGGTTGATTTTCAAGTGTTTAACAGATGGGGACAAGCCGTTTTTCAAACCAATGACCCGCATATTGGTTGGAATGGCAAAAATATTAATGGGGATGATTTGGCAACAGGAACGTATTTTTATATTTGTACTGTTTTTGAACAAAGATTGGAAGGCGTTGTTCAAAAGAAAGAAGTTTTGAAAGGCTTTATTGAATTAATTAGATAGCAAAAAAAGTCGTCGAGGCTGAAACTTCGACGACTTTAAAACGGCTAAAAAAATATATTTTTATGTTTACAGGTATTATTGAGTCATTAGGCATTGTAAAAAAAATCAAACAAGAAGCGACGAATGTTCATTTTACGATTGAATCAAGTATTTCAAATCAATTAAAAATTGACCAAAGCATTGCGCATAATGGCGTTTGTTTGACCGTTATTAAACAAAAAAACAATACGCACAAAGTGACAGCCATTGCTGAAACGTTGCAAAAAAGTAATTTAGGCAGTCTAAAAGTTGGCGATTCGGTCAATTTGGAGCGCGCCATGAAATCAAATGCGCGTTTAGATGGACATCAAGTTCAAGGGCATGTGGATCAAACAGGCATCTGCATTGAAAGGGCTGATTTGAATGGAAGTTGGCATTTTCGATTTAAATATCAAAAAAATAACGATGCGTATTTAGTTGTGGATAAAGGTTCTATCTGCATCAGTGGCGTGAGTTTAACGGTGGTGAATCCTGTGGAAGATTGTTTTTCCGTAGCAATTATTCCTTATACGATAGAACATACCATTTTTAAACATATTCAAATCGGCGATACGGTCAATTTAGAATTTGATATTATTGGAAAATATATTGCGAAATATGCTGCTGCCTATTTGCAAAGCATGAGCGCAAAATAGAAATTGGAACGCGGATGACACGGATTTTGCGGATTTTCACGGATTTTTTCAAAAAAAAATCCGTGAAAATCCGCAAAATCCGTGTCATCCGCGTTCCAATTTACCCACTACTTTTGGGTTTCATATTTTGTTTTAAATTTTCGATACAATTCTTTTTGTTTATCATCCAAATCAATTTCGCGCCCGCGAATGAATGCCCGCACCACCACACTCGTGCGCATATCCATAATATCGCCTTCGGAAATCAATAAAGTGGCATCTTTACCCAATTCCAAACTGCCGACGGTGGTATCAATCCCCAGAATTTTCGCCGCATTCAAGGTCAGACCACTCAATGCCGCGTGTTTATCCAAGCCAAAACCGACGGCTTGACCTGCTTGAAAAGGCAAATTGCGTTGCTGATAATTGCCATCCATGCTAAAACAGAACAAAATCCCTGCTTTTTGCAATAAAGTGGCGTTTTTAAATTTTTGGTCAATATCATCATCTTCGCGGTCAGGCAACGCCTGCGTTTGCGTTAAAATCACGGAAACAGCTTGTTTTTTTAGCAAATCCGTCACCATATACGCCTCTGAACCGTCCACAAGCACCGTTTTGAAACCATATTTTGCCATCAAAGTCACGCCTTCTGTGATTTCACGCGCTTTGTCCGCATGTAAATACGCTGTTTTAGATTTATCAAACAAACCTTTCATCGCTTCAAATTTCAAGTTTTTGGAACTCGCATCGGTACGATTGTAATATGCCTGTGCTTCTGCCAGAAATGCGTCTAATTCTACAATTTGTTTGGCATATTGTTCATTTTTGGAAACACGCCGCCCCAATTCAGTGAATTGTTGGGTCATTAAATCAGGAAATTGGATATGAATCCCATCATCAACCCGATAAGCAGCGTCTTCCCAATTCCAAGCATCCATTTCCACAACACTCGATTGTCCAGAAATGCGACCACCTGTCGGCGCAATTTGTATCAATAAAACCCCATTCGAGCGAATTGTAGGTAATATTTTTGAATCCGTATTGTACGCAATCAAGCTCCGAACCGATGGATTGAACTCGCCTGTTTCGGCAAAATCGCGGGTTGGACGAATCGCATCAATCTCCACCAAGCCCAAACGCGTATTTGGCGCAATCAAACCTGGATAAACATGTTTGTTTTCTGCGTCAATAACCGTATTAAATTTGTTTTTATCTCCAAATTCCCCAATAAAAACAATTTTACCTTTTTCAAAACCAATAGCCCCTTTGTCGATGACTTTGCCCGCCCCTGTATGGATTTTGGCATTGATAATCAAAACTGAACTCGTTTGAGCAGGCGCGGGCGCAGATTGCCCGAATAATAAAATAGGAATCGTCAAGCAGTTGAATAAAATTAAGAAAAATTTCATGCGTACGTTTTTATCAATTATCGATTTGTTTTACAAATATTTAAAGATGATTATAAATCATTGTTTATCAAACCTTTAAATATTTATCAAACCCTCCAAAGGTTTTATAAATATTTAAAGATGATTATAAATCATTGTTTATCAAACCTTTGGAGGGTTTCAAACCCTCCAAAGGTTGTTGTAATTTAGTAGCGAATCGCGGGAAATAAATTTCCCGACTACCACACCCTACTTGAAACGCCTTCTAACCAATTTTAAAAAATTCCGCGCTGCTTTTTTGCGGTCATCTGTAGCAGTCCATTTAAATAAAATTGCACTATCTTCTAACATTGTTTGAGCGGCTTCATAAGTGGTCGAATAATTCACTTCTTTTACTTTTTCTTCAAAATAACGTAAATTACTATTGAATAACTCATTGCTATACAACAATCTATCATTAAAACTGAATGCCCGATTCAAATCCGCAATTGGTGCTTGCGCCAATCTATCTAACAATTCAGTCCCAAGCGATACTTCAAAAAGAGCTGCTATTTCAGAAGAAACTTGGCGCGCTTTCGGTGCTTCAACGACTGGTTTCGGTGCTACAACAATTGGTTTTGGTACTTCAACAACTGGTTTTGGTACTTCAACGACTGGTTTCGGTGCTATAACAACTGGTTTTGGTGCTTCAACAACTGGTTTTGGTGTTTCAACAACTGGTTTTGCTACTTCAACAACTGGTTTCGGTGCTTCAACAACTGGTTTCGGCATTTCTACAAGTACCAGTTCCGCGACAGGTTTCGTAACGGTTGGCACAGGAACAGGCACGACTTGCGGCGCGTACGGACGATGTTTCACAGGGAGTTCCAAAAAATGCTCATACAATTGACGCACATAATTCAGCATCAAATCGCGTTCAATCGGCGCGATACGGGCTTCGTCAAGGCACATATTATGGTGTAAAGTGGCAATTTTTTCTAAAAGGAATTTAGATGTTTGCAAACTCATATAAGAATTGGGTTAATTAGTGGATGACCTATCGACAATTTCCCAACAAAGATAAGGCAGAAAATGATTTTTTGCGCTCTTTCTATTCAAAAAAGCATTGATTGTCCTTTGTAATTTTTTTTTGACACTATTTAAAATTGCATTTTGATAACGTTTATTATCTTTGCCGCCTCATTTTAAACCTGTCTTACACCTATCATTAAAAAAAACAATTGATTAAAAAAAAAAGTCATCATGGAAATTTGGAAAGATTTGGAATCCGATATTATTGAATTTGACTATCAAGTGTCCAATTTAGGCAATGTTCGCTCCACGAACTACAACCGAACAGGCAAAACCCAAAATTTAAAAATCAGGTATTCGCCTACCGGTTCGCGGTGTGCGCTCTTCGCAGGCAGGAAAATTCGTTCTATTGCACAATTGGTTTTGAATGCCTTTGTAGAGCCGAGACCTTCTGCCAAACATTTTGCACACCACAAAGATGGAGATTTGAATAATGATGCTGCTGAAAATTTAGAATGGCGGCATATTCAAGTCCAAAATACGATTAATAGCCGCAAAGGAGCTGAACAAGGTAAAGGGTTTCGATTCCCGAAAGGGCATAGTTATGGAATGAAAACGCGTTTTAAACCCAAAGTAGTGAGCAATGATTTGCCCATCCAAGCCTAAAAATTAAAGCAAGCAAACAACTAAACACCACTTTTAAACGTTTTACAAACAAATAAGAGCATCCAAAATTTGTTTAAAAATGAAAAAATATTATTTAACAATTTGTGCAATCGCTTCATTATCATGGAGTTATGCGCAGGAAAGGCAAAAAGATAATTCTAAAAATCAACCCTCTTTGCAAGGTCAAATGGAGCAATTGCAACGGCAAATGCGACAAATGTTTCCACAAATGATGGATTCTTCCATGATGTTGATGCCTAATAGGTCCATTGATTCGATGATGATGCCGTTATCGCGGTCATTCAGCTTTTTCAATGATGGTAGTGGGTGGAAACAAATGTTGCCCGACAGTTCTAAAACAAACGAATTGTTTCAAAATATGGAAGGTTATATGAATTTTTTCAAAAGTGATAAAAATTTGCCAAACCTGATGGAGCCATTTGAAGGTATGTTTGATGGACTCATGAGTCCCAATCAGCGTTCACCTTCTAATAAACAACGCAGTCAGGCAGACCCAAAGGATAAAAAATATAAAACAGATTCAATTTAAAATAAATGTGCCGCCAGTTTGAAACTGGCGGCACATTTATTTTTACAAATTGGTTTCCAATAATTTATAAATAATCGCTTTTAAAGCTCGAAATCGACATACAATTTGTTGGAAATCAGTTTGGTCATCCAAAAAGTAGCCTCTGGAAAGCGCGTAACGGTTGCCTTCCAGCGTCAAAAAAGTCCAATCTCGACCAATATTAAACGCACCATATAACACAGGAAACGCATAACCTGCTTCTAAATTGAGTTGTTTGGCAGCGACCAAAGCGATTAAAGTTTGTCCGCGCGGGTCATTTGTTTTCTGTTTGGGCTTGTATTCTTGCATGCAAAAATAAGGCAATTTAGGTTCAAATTCTCCTTTTGCCACTATCAAATCAGGTCTGCCTAAGACATTAATGAGCTTATTTTCAATGGTTTTCACTTGACATTTAACCGTCATTTCACTAAACGTGGAAAATGTAGGATTATCAACATTTGCTACCAATAACATCGGACCTAACAATTTTAATTTAATATCGCCTTCACTCCAAAAGGCAACACGCCGTTTGCTATACGCAATAATTTCGCTGACCCGTTCTATATCATGCTCACTTAGCTCAATAGGCATATCCATCCATGATTTCAAGGATGGCAAGGTCTCAGCATCTTGGAAACCAAAAGCATCATGCACCATTTGAGTCGTCCAACTACTAAAATCACTCGGATATTTCATATTTTGTTTCTTTTTAGGATTTAAATGGCAAATATAAATACAAAATGCGTCCATTTTTCAAGGAACGCATTTTATTTTTAGAATGATTTTTCCAATGTAAAACCGAATGTCGAACGTGCGCCTTCCGTACTGCGCAAATGAACACTCTTTTTGTGCGCCTCAATAATTTGTTTTACAATCGACAAACCCAATCCAGAACCGCCCACTTCCCGCGAACGACTCTTATCGACTCTATAAAAACGGTCAAAAACATGTTTCAAATGAT
>JBDLWG010000095.1:0-6202 GCA_039804385.1 Bacteroidota bacterium | reverse complement strand
GAGCGATTGCGGGAAATTGGTTTGAAATAAAAGAATCGACAGCTACTAAAAGATTGATTGTCAAGGGGATATAACGTTTGGTGTATAACGTTTGGAGGGTTTGAAACCCTCCAAACGTCGTTATTGAAACACTGTTATCACTTATTAAAATTGAACTACTGCATGAAGCCCTTCCAAAGGGAGCAAAAATTTGAAAAAAAATCCAAAAATCGCGGGAAATAAATTTTCCGACTACACATTTACCAACCAATCCCATAATCTTCTCCATGATTACTGGATCCACCCCAAAAAGTACCATATTTCCAATCAAAATAAATCGCATTAATGGGTCCACTCGTTCGGTCTTGGTACGACAATTTATAGCCCATCCGACTCAAATCTTTCCGAATCCAAGCGGGCATTTCCTGATTGAGCATCAACGAGCCAATACTTTTTTCATGTTTTCCAAAACTCGAATACATTTGATACGTTTTGAAACTCGGTGCTTCACAGGCTTCTTGCACGGTCATTTCAAATTCGACCATATTTAGAAAAAATTGTAATAACAATTGGTCTTGTTCATCGCCCGCTTGCTTGGCAAACGAAAGAAACGGTTTTCCATCCTTCAACGCAAGACTCGGAGTCAAGGTCACACGCGGGCGTTTGCCTGGTTCGACGACGTTGAATGGATTTTCTTTCGCATCCAACACAAACGATTGCATGCGCTGACTCATCCCAATCCCTGTATTGCCCGCGATGCAGGCAGGAACCCAGCCGCCACTCGGCGTAATCGAAACCACCCAACCCGATGTATCCGCCGCTTCTATCGAAGTCGTACCGGCTACAAATGGTTGCAAAAAAGTGTCGTCTAACGGCGCATTGGCTTTGGGCGTGCTGCTGGCATGTCCCCAATCTTTCAATACGTCCAAATAGGGATTGATTTTGCCTTCAAAGGGATACGGGTCTCCAGGTGCGATTTGGGGGTCATTGGCATCTGGACGAATTAATTTACTACGCTCTTTCGCATAATCCTTTGATAATAAACCTTTTATCGGTTCTTCGGGTGCGAATGCTGGGTCGCCATAATAAAAATCGCGGTCTGCAAAAGCCAAATTCATCGCCTGATATAACGTGTGTATATAACGAGTCGAATTATAACCCATCGTTTTCAAATCAAAATTTTCTAATAGATTCAGCGTTTGCAACATCACGGGACCTTGCGACCAAGGTTGCAATTTATAAACTTCGATGCCTTTGTAAGTCGTCATACAGGGTTCTTCAATCTTGACTTTCCAATTGGCTAAATCCGATTCGGTGATTAAACCGCCTTGTTCGCGGCAACCACGAGCCAATTCTTGAGCAATCGAGCCTTTGTAAAACACATCATACGCCGCATAAATCGCCTCTTTTCGAGATTTTCCTTTGGAAAGTGCCTCTTTTTCGGCATCTACCAACTTTTGCAAGGTTGCTAAAAGGTCTTTTTGAACAAAAATTTCGCCTGCATTCGGAGCTTCTCTCGTTTCGCCCAAGTGCGGCAAAAATACTTTTTTAGAATAAGGCCATTTTTTAATCTCTGCTTTACCGCGTTCAATGGCGTTTGCAGTTTGAGCTTCAATAGGATAGCCCGCTGCCATCGTCATCGCGGGTGACAACACTTCTTTCAAACTCATCGTCCCATATTCTGCCAACATCGTCATCAAACCACCCGCCGTTCCAGGTGTGACGGCGGCTAATGCACCCAATTCAGGTGGGTATTTCATGCCTTTGTTTTTAAAAAAATCAGCCGTCGCACCAGTCGGCGCAACGCCTAACGCATTGATAGCCAATACTTTTTTGAGTTTGGGATGGTAAATCAAGGCTTGGGTTTCGCCGCCCCAACTCAGCACATCCCACATAGTGCAAGTCGCGCCTAACATGGCGCAAGCAGCATCAATTGGATTGCCACCTTTCGTAAAAATCATCGCGCCCGCAGTTGCCGCTAATGGTTTTCCCGTGATTGCCATCCAATGTTTGCCATGTAACGGCGGTTTTTGCGTCGTGACAGGCAGGTTATTAAAAGATTGTGCAGGCGCAACCGTCGAAAACAACAGGGCGCACCAGATTAGCATCGTATTTTTCATTGCTTTGGATTGAAATTTAAAGGCGAAATTACACAAAGTGCGGCAACATTTTAGTTTTCAAATTTTTTTTATATACTTTGCGTCGGGCGGTTTTGCGATAGGATGGATGTACGGATGAAACGGATTCGCACCGATTGGTACGGATTTTTTTTAGAATCCGTACCAATCGGTGCGAATCCGTTTCATCCGTACATCCATCCTATCCCAAAACCATCGTGCGTAAAGTATAGCTCAATTGACAGCCCTTTCAGTCTTAGAAATTGCATTATTGGCGGAAGGGAAATCGATTGACTTCTCGGCAGATGATGAATAAATATTGGGGGATTTGGGTGTTTTTTCGGAGCAAATCCAAAATAGTCTCTATATTTGTAGATTAAAACCCAATTGCAGCAAATCAATCCATTTCAATCGTTTACCGACTATGGCAAATAGTACCAAGCAATCGTTAACGCCGCGCACCGACCGATTACCCACCCATCAAAAAATAATTAAATGGATGTGGTGGTTATTCACCTTTGGGATGGTGTTTGTGGGCGGTTCTTTATTGGCGTTCTCGTTTTATACGCCTTCCTTCCAAGAGTTGGAAGACCCTACTTTTAATATTGCCTCCGAAGTCATCGCGGATGACGGCAAAACCGTGTTAGGACGGTATTACATCGAAAATCGAACTCCTGTTGCCTATGATGAGTTGGGTAAATGGATTCCATTAGCATTAGTTTCGACTGAAGACGCTCGTTTTTACAAACATCCTGGAGTGGATTACGAAGCAATGGCAAGGGTTTTTGCCCGCACGTTTATCTTGATGCAGCGCGGTTCGGGCGGTGGTAGCACGATTACCATGCAGCTCTCTAAGTTGTTGTATTCCAATCGAAAAGCAAAAATTAAAAATCCTATATCACGGATTGCCTTCATGTATTATTACAAATTGTCGGAAATGATTACGGCAGTGAAGTTGGAACGCGCCTACACGAAAGAGGAGATTATGGCGATGTATTTGAATAAATACGATTTTGGTTATTCGGGACACGGGGTTCGAGCGGCTTCTGAGATTTATTTTAACAAACCACCCGATTCATTGAAAATTGAAGAAGCAGCTACGTTGGTTGGTATGTTGAATAATTCATCTTTGTTCAACCCGATTCGCCGTCCTGAACGGACGAAATTGCGTCGAAATGAAGTGTTTTTGAAATTATTCCGCAATGAACATATCAAGGAAAAAGAATATCAAGTACTTTGCAAAAAGCCCTTAGATATGTCTCGGTTCACGCCGCACTCGCATGCGGATGGTTCGGCAACGTATTTTCGGATGAGTTTAGCATCCGATATCAAGGCACTTTTGGAACGGGAGGGTAAAACCAAGCCAGATGGTTCTAAATACGATTTGTATCGAGATGGGTTGAAAATTTATACGACTATCAATGCGACGATGCAGGATTTGGCAGAAGCCTCTATGAAAGAACACATGTCGGCTACGCAGGCTAAGTTTTTCAAAGTTTGGGGCGGCTTACGCAAACCACCTGCCCAAAAACCTGCGCCGGTGAAAAAGGGGCAAAAAGCACCTCCTGCACCGCCGCCTGCTAAAGAATTGGACATCGACCCATGGAATTATCGAGATGGCAAGACGACTGCGAAAGAAATTGCAGATAGACAAGCGGGTTTGGTCTATGCGATGCGCCGCTCTACACGATATGAACGGTTGAGAAGTTTCTATTTAGACCACATTTTGGATGATGTAGAAGCGGGTTACGAAGGTTTCAAAGTACAGGATGTGGATATTGATAATATGTTAAATGATGAAAGTAAGAAAATTGCGTTGAGCAAAGCGTCCAATTTGAGTGATGGTAGAGAAGATATTTGTCGTTCCATTATGAAAAGTGAGTTTTGGCCCAAAATCAAAACCGCTTGGCATAAATTACAAGTGGATGCCGATAAAGCGTTTAAAACACGGACAAAAATGAAAGTGTTTAGTTACGCAGGCGCACGCGATACGACGATGACTCCGATGGATTCCATTAAATATCATCGGATGCACTTACAGATTGGTTCGGTTGGAGTGGATCCATCGAATGGACATATTAAATTTTGGGTTGGCGGTATCAATTACAAGTTTTTCCAATTGGATCACGTCCGCAATGACCGTCAGGTGGGTTCGACTTTCAAACCTTTTGTTTATGGTGCGGCGGTGATGCAAGGGATTTCGCCTTGTACGCAGATTGTGGATGAACCTCAAACGATTGCCAAAGGGGAAGGCAGTTTTGGGTTGATGAAGGATTGGACTCCCAATAACTCCAGTGGTTATTCCAAAGAAGTCTATGATTTATTTCGAGGTTTGAAAGAATCGAAAAATACGATTTCGGTGTATTTGATGAAAACATTGGGTTCCACAGAGCCTGTGCGGACGTTAGCGCATCAAATGGGGATTGACAGTAGCAAAAAAAATGCGTATGGCACGTATCGCGTTCCAAAACAACCGTCGATTTGTCTTGGTGCAACGGAATTGGAAGTATTGGAAATGGCGGGTGCTTACACGACGTTTGCCAATGATGGTTCGTATGCAAAACCGATGCACATTTTGCGGATTGTGGATAAAGGTGGGAAGGATTTATACGTCGGCGCACCCGAAGTACAACCTGCCATGCCGAAACCTGCGGTAACGGTGATGAACAAATTGTTGCAAAACGTGACGAAAGGCGCACCTGGATTCACAGCTTTGAAAAGTCAACATGGTGGCAAAACGGGTACAACGAATAGTTATGTGGATGGTTGGTTTATGGGCATCACGCCGAAATTGGTGATTGGCACTTGGGTTGGGGGCGAAGACAACTGGATTCGATTCCTTAACATTGCGGACGGACAAGGTGGGGTGATGGCAAGACCATTTTTTGCTAAATTCATGCAAAAATTGGAGGCAAATCCATTTTTGCGCTGGGATGTGACGGCGCGTTTCAAAGAATATAATCCAGGTGCGGCAGATGCGATTCAAACGGATTGTACTTTATACTCCGAACGTCAAGCGGGCGGGATTGTGAATCCTGGTGGCACTTCAGGTTCTGAATTTGGGGGGCAGAAGCGTTTCCAAGATGAGGAAGCACCCGCAGCAGACCCGAATGCACCTGCAACTCCGCCAACTCCAAAACCCAAAGCAGTGGATGATGGCTTTGGTGGATAGTTATTGAAATTCCTCTTAGTACATGACAAAAAAGGAAATGTGGGTGATGGATGTACGGATTTCACGAATTTTCACAAGATTTTCACGGATTTTAGCTTCTTTACAACTCCAAATCTGTGAAAATCTTGTGGAATCCGTGAAATCCGTACATCCATCACCCACATTTCCTTTCTTGTCATGTACTAAGGAAATTCCTAATTCAAACCTTATTTTCCAATTTTTGAACCAAACACCGCATGAAATACACTTTTTTTATAATCCTATATCTATTCTGGATAACTCCAATTGCTGCTCAACGGCTTGTTGATGTTGAAAGCGATTGTATCGCACCACTCGACACATCTATAGACCGTTTCAATCAAGATAACACCATTTATCACTGCAATAAAGAATTTATTTTCGATTATACAATTATAAAAGAACAAGATTCGCTTTATTGCCAATTTATCCAACAAAGATATGGATTACCCGATTGGTTGCTTGTGTCTAAAAAAGGCATTCATCCTGCATTCACTGTTCGTAAAATTGGAATGGCAATTCTACCCTCCACCGAAGAAGATAGCCAAAGTTGGATGGTTTTTCGATATTATGACCAAGCCGATAGTCTCTTAGCGGGGTGGGAAAAAACAGGATTAATTGATAATCCGAAAAATATCTGGCTGCATCCTCCAAGAAGTGGTTTTTTTGCCGTTACCGAATTTAATTCGTTTCCATTCATTAAACAACCTTATAAAATTGGGACAGCATGGAAATCGGGTTTGACAGCAGGCTACTTTGAAAATTATAAACATTTTGGATTAAAATGGAAAGGTATTTTAATTACAAAAGAAACATTGTCCATTATTGATGTAGTGGAATTGACAACGCCTTTTGGAGTTTTGCCTTGTTATGTCGTTGAAGGATTCGTCAAAAGCGATTTGACGGATACACGTAC
>JBDLWG010000094.1:0-9266 GCA_039804385.1 Bacteroidota bacterium | reverse complement strand
AAACAATTACATTCACCCATTGGTTAGTCGGGAAATTTATTTCCCGCGTTTCGCGGCAAATAAATTTCCCGACTACCCAATGGCTTATACACCCAATGTGTTTGCAAAATCGGGAATTACTTTTACTTTTTATTAAGATTTAATCTAAATAAATTTGGTAGAATGCAAATCCCTTTCTATTTTTGCGGCATTATTCATATTTAGTCTAAATAATTCAATTAATTTACAGATTATCCTTATCAAACATTTCATTGTATGAAAAACCGTGTTCTTACCAAAATCTTCAATACCCTATTTATAATGTTGTTTGTCAACATTTTAAATATTTATTCAAATTCTTATTTAAATTTCAATAATCTATCGAAAGGGATTATTCGGGGGCGTATCACCGATATTCAACAACAACCGATTGTGGGTGCAAGCGTTCTTTTAAGTGGAACAGTGCGTTACGCTGCAACAGACGAACAAGGCAACTTTGAATTTCGGCATTTAGATACAGGTATTTATACCCTTGTAGTGAGTTTGATTGGATTTCAAAAACAAGAACAAATAGTTCAAATTATGGATGATAAAGTTCAAATTAGAGATTTTCAATTAGCCGATTTAAACTTGACTTTGAATGAATTACATATAACGTATCGTCAACCTTTACGCGGCAATGAACATTTAGCCGAAGTATCGGAATTAGGTATTAATGCCAGTAAAAAAAATGAAGTCATTATGTTAAACCGCTTAGATGCGAATTTAGCGATGAACACGACGAGACAAATTTTTAGTCGCACCCCAGGGATTCATATTTGGGAAAGTGATGCCTCTGGCATCCAAATTGGAGTCGCCGCAAGGGGATTAAGTCCAAATCGCTCCTGGGAGTTTAATGTTAGAATGAATGGTTACGATATTACGCCAGACCCGATGGGCTATCCTGAAGCCTATTTTACGCCGCCACTTGAAGCCGTCGAGCGCGTTGAATTAGTTCGAGGCGCGTCGTCATTGGCTTGGGGGGCTCAATTTGGAGGATTAATGAATTTTGTAATGCGTAAACCCGATGCAGCTAAACGTTTTACGTTTGAATCACAAAATACAGTTGGCAGTAATGGATTGTTTAGCACGTTTAATTACGCAGGTGGGATTGAAGGTCGTACCACTTATGCTGCTTTTTATCAAAAACGAATGGGGGACGGTTGGCGTGATAACAATAAGTTTGACACGGATCATGCACACGCCGAATTAAGTTTTGCGATTTCCAATAAATTCAGAATCGGTGCCGAATTGACGTATATGAATTATTTGAGTCAGCAACCAGGTGGTTTAACCGATTCGATGTTTGCGGCAGATGCACAACAAAGTGTTCGTTCACGGAATTGGTTTAGTGCGCCTTGGCTCGTGCCTGCATTAACCACATCCTATATTTTCAATAAGCATACTCAATTGAATGTCAAGGCTTTTGGAACGATTGGGGATAGAAACAGCATTGGTTATGTAGGCTCCATTCAGCAAAAAGACCCCCTTAAATATCGTCAAATAGACCGCGATTATTATCGGAATTGGGGTTCAGAAGCACGCTTATTGCATTCCTTTCAATGGTTAGGGCAAACTCAAACGTTTAATACAGGTTTGCGCTACTTCGACGGCAATATGCAACGACAACAATTAGGTAAAGGCGATACGACGCAATCTTTCAATTTAAATTTGCAAGAAACTCAATTTCCCAGAGATTTGACGTTTAAAAATCAAAATTTTGCGGCATTTATAGAACAATTATTTAGAATCAATAACCGACTGATATTGACCGCAGGGGCTCGGTTCGAGCGCATTCAAACACAGGGTGAAGGGCGTTTAAATACCGTAAATGGTCAAACTGTTGCGCTTACACCTACAATGCGGACGCGTCAATTTGGCTTATTTGGGGCAGGGATTGAGTATCATTTGACCAAACAAAGTGAATTGTATTCTAATTTTTCACAAGCGTATCGCCCCGTTTTGTATTCGGATTTGGTTCCACCTGCGACAACAGATGTGATTGACCCGAATTTAAAAGATGCTGTTGGTTTTAATTATGATTTAGGGTATCGGGGCAAAATAGCTGATTGGTTGAGCTTCGATATGGATTATTTTTATTTGGATTACGCGAATCGGGTTGGCACAATTACTCAAACCCATTCATCTGGAACGAAATACCAATATCGCACCAATTTAGGACATAGCGTTTCGCAAGGTTTTGAAGGTTATTTAGAATGGTCGCCGATTGCTTTGTTCGCGCCGAATGCGCCTATTGGTCAATGGAGTATGTTTGCTTCAATGAGTTTTATTCATGCAAAATATGTTGATTTCCAAACGAATACAGGGAATTTACAAAATAAACAGGTTGAAAACGCGCCTTCCTACATTCATCGTTTTGGAACAACGTATCGGAAAAAAGGCTTTTCGGCGACTTGGCAATTTAGCAGCGTAGGAGCCACTTTCGCGGATGCCTCGAATACTGTATTGCCGAATGCGGCAGCAACTACGGGCAAAATTCCTGCTTATCAGGTCCATGATTTTTCAGCAACTTGGCGTTTTGCAAAGCGTTATCAACTGAAAACGGGTGTGAATAATGTAACAAATGAAAAATATTTTACACGCCGGGCGGGCGGCTATCCAGGACCGGGTTTGCTGCCTGCGGATGGTCGGACTTGGTATTTTGCAGTGGGTGTTAAGTTTTAGACCTATTTTTCGCCTTTCCTAAATGAGTTGAAAATAAATTCGAGCACAACGTGCGTCAAGTTTGAAACTTGACGCACGTTTATTTTACCAACTGATTTAGGATAAGTATATGGATACTTTTTATACAAATATTTAAAAGCATATGAACCAATGATAATGTGGATAACAATGATTTTACCCTAAAAAAGTATCTAAGAAAATGTTTTTCATGCACCAAACATTTTAGTAAAAGCATCTGTTACTTTATAAAAATTTGGTGTCCTAATATCAAACGAATGCACCTATTTAGATATGTATTTTTATTTACAAATCATTAACAAATTAGTTCGTGTAAAAAGTACACCTTATCAAAGTCTTTATCTATCTTTGTGCGTCGAAAGGCAATGTCAATCGCTCCTAAACGCGCATAGACAGCCCTAAAAACAACGCTATAACAATATCATAGCAGTACATGAAAAATTTTTATTAACCTAACTTATTTTAACCTTTTTCCATAGCAGCGTTTGAAATTACCAAATTCCGTAAATTCTTAAAGTAAAAATATATTTTTAAGTAATTGATTGTCAATTATTTAAAAATAACAAAAAAATAAATGTGAATAAACAGTTAATTTTATTAATTAGTTTTGACGAAAAAGTAGTATTTTTGAAACCGAATTTAAACGGGAAAGAGAAGCTATTTTCAAAATTTTTTAATCAAAAAAAGCATCAATTCCATTTTAAATAGTATCATTGCAGCCGAAAGGCGGATTCGATGGATGTAACCTAATTAGCATATTTGTAAGCTATTATTAACTCATTTAAAAAATTTTTTTTTAAAAACTCAAAATTTTAATTTGGATTATGAGTAAACCAAACAGCCCTGCACCGGCACCTGCAAAAGCGAACAAGCCTAACGCAGGCGGCGGTGGAAATGTCAGTATTAACTTGGCATTGATTGTAATTCCTGCAGCATTCGTTATTTCTTATTTAATTTGGAAATTCGTAATGGGCGCACCAAGTAATTTCTCTGGTGGCAATGCAGAAACAGGTCATCCACTTGGTTACATGGGAACCGTCTATAAAGGCGGTGTGCTTGTACCAGTGTTATTGACGGTGATGTTGACCACAGTGGTTTTCATTTTTGAGCGTTTTTTCACAATTACGAAAGCAAATGGTAAAACAAATACTTCTACTTTTGTGAAAGGGATTCATGGCTTTTTGGCTAAAAACGACCTTGCAGGTGCGATTGCATCTTGCGATAAGCAACAAGGTTCTGTGGCAAATGTAGTCAGAGAAGGTTTGAAATCTTACGCAGAAATGGAAAAAGATGGTTCTTTGGACAAGGATTCTAAAATCGTAGCTATCAAAAAGGCGATTGAAGAAACCACTTCTTTGGAATTGCCAATGTTGGAGAAAAACTTAGTTATCTTGTCAACGGTAGCATCCGTAGCTACGTTGTTAGGTTTGTTAGGAACCGTAATTGGTATG
This sequence comes from Bacteroidota bacterium, assembly GCA_039804385.1. Taxonomy (GTDB): domain Bacteria; phylum Bacteroidota; class Bacteroidia; order Chitinophagales; family Saprospiraceae; genus JAAFJT01. The sequence continues at coordinate 5,094 of JBDLWG010000094.1, read as the reverse complement.
ATTAAGTCATTCCAAGCGATGGCAACAGCAGGTGCGCCAGATGCGGTAGCTTTGTCTTCAGGTATCTCTGAAGCCTTGATTAATACAGCATTAGGTATCAGTACTTCTACTTTTGCAATCATTTTCTACAACTACTTTACAACGCAGATTGACAAATTGACTTATGGCATTGATGAAGCAGGTTTGAGTTTGGAGCAATCGTTCGCATCAAAGCATTAATCGGTGATTGATTTTGAACAAGTTGTATCGAAAAACAAATTTTTTTTCATTCAAAATTAAGCGATAATGCCTGCAGTAAAAGTTCCTCGGAAAAGTACCGCAATTGACATGACCGCGATGTGTGATGTAGCGTTTTTGTTGCTCACCTTCTTCATGTTAACGTCCAAGTTCAAGCCGAAGGATCCAGTAGCAGTCGATATCCCGCAATCAACAGCGCAAATTCCGATTCCCGAGAAAGGTATCGTCGCGTTGACGGTCGATAAGGATGGGCACGTTTTCATGGGTGTGGATGACCAAAAAACACGCATGGAGTGGCTTAACCAAATCGCAACCGAATACGGTGTGACTTTTTCTCCGACCGCGCAACAAGCCTTCAGGTTGACCGATTTATTCGGGATGCCTGTGGAAGCGATGAACGGTTTTTTGGAATTGCCTAATGACAAAAAGGAAGCGTATCTACAGCCTGGAATTCCAGTGGATTCGATAAATGGTCGTTGTCAATTGGAAGATTTGATTTTCTTAGCGCGTCGTAGCGGGCAGATGGTGCAAACCGAACCGTTCCGTATTGTTATCAAATCAGATAAAGACAGTAATTTTAAAGTTGTTGACAAGGTGATTAAAATCTTGCAAAACAATAAAAATAAAGTCAATAAGTTCAACTTGATTACTGCTGCGAAAAACGCGCCAGAAGGAGCAGGTGGCAATAGTGGTGCGCATTAATCAATTGAAAAATTGTTAATGATTTGTTAATAACAAATAAGTACGCACCATTTGTACGCTGATTTGCATCAATGGATTTGTGAATTATTCCGGAGTAATTTGTTAACCCTTTAAAAAGTTTCGAAGCCATGGCTGAAATGAACGTCCCCGAAGGCAAGGGGAAAAAGAAAGGCGGGCAGCGATCGAAAAAACAGTCAACTCGAGTTGATTTGACTGCAATGGTGGACTTGGGTTTCTTGTTGATTACCTTTTTTATGTTGGCAACAACTTTCAACAAGCCCAAAACAATGGAGGTGAATATGCCAGATAAATTGGAGGATTTGAAAAAACAGCCTCCTTTGAAAGCCTCCAAAAGTTTGTCTGTCCTACTCGGTGAGCGCGATAAAGTTTATACGTATCAAGACCCAGAAAAGCCTGTGGTGGATTCAACTGATTTTTCAAGAGACGGCATTCGGGCTATCATTTTGAGAAGACAGCAAGAAGTCGCAGCTCAATGGGGCAATAAAGACGAGTTAGTAGTGTTGATTAAATCCATGCCGAAAGCCCGATATAAGAATTTGGTGGACATTTTGGATGAAATGGCGATTACAGGTACCAAACGTTATGCGATTGTCGAACTTGACAACAATGACAGAGGTATTATGAGAGCTGCTGGCGCGTCTGAATAATAATGATTTTTTTAAACAACAAGTAATCTTTACCAGCATATGGATGCCTTGGATTATAAGAAAATGGACCTTAATGACATTCTATTTCAAAATAGAAACAAGTCTTATGGGGCATTTTTACTGCGTAGGCTGTATGAGGGGCATGTGAAAAAGGCTTCGTTGATTGCGACGGCATTGTTCTTGTTGTGTTTTCTTTTACCAAAACTTTTGGAAAAATTGCCAAAAGAAGTCGAAAAAGTCAACATGACAGAGGTTAACTTGGAACCGCCACCGCCATTAGACAAAGCGGCTCCACCGCCGCCGCCACCACCACCGCCGCCACCGCCACCGCCACCACAAGTGCCGACCATCAAATTTTTGCCTCCTGTGGTGAAAAAAGATGAGAAAGTACCGAAAGAAGAACCACCTCCAAAGCAAGAGGAGATGAAAGAAATTAAAATCTCCAGCGAAACGAAGGAAGGGGACAAAAATGCGAAAGAAGAGGTCAAAGAAGCACCAAAAGCGGTTGCTCCACCACCTCCACCGCCGCCGCCTGAGCCTAAAAAAGAAGAACCGAAAGTTGAAACGGTATTTACCATTGTAGAACAAATGCCTACATTCCCACAAGGAGAGAAAGCGATGTTCAAATACTTGAGCGAAAATATCAAATATCCTGCGGTAGCGCGGGAAAATGGTATTGAAGGGACAGTTTATCTTGGTTTTATCGTCGATACCGATGGCAACATCACGAATGTCAGCGTTAAACGCGGTGTTACGGGAGGTTGTACAGAAGAAGCGGTTCGAGTTGTTCAAAGTATGCCGAAATGGAATCCCGGAAAACAACAAGGTCGTGCGGTGAAAGTAAACTTTACATTGCCTATCAAGTTCAAATTAGATTAATTTCTAAACATAAAAAAGCACCGCATTGAAAAATGGGGTGCTTTTGCTGTTTTAAGCTGAAATGATATTCAAAGTTTATTTTGTGTTAAGAAAATTTCAATTTTATGTTTTTCTTTGGTAAATTTTTCGGGTTCAAAAACACCATATTTATCGCCACCGTGTGGAGCTAAGGTGCTGATATTCAAAAGATTCAATTTTAATTTTTGATGAATTTCAATCATTTTTAAAATAGGATTTACACTAACGATGTGTTTGAAATCCCATGAAACGAAGTTTGGAATATCGTTCAACGTTGCGCAAGCTAAATGGAGTGCATCGTCTTTTTCAGGACGCGGCAGTGCGCCTTGAAGGATGTATTGTTCCGCAAGGAGTTCCACCTCAGGCGTGATAGGCAATATTTTCGCATTGGCTTGTTCCAATAAGGCTAATGCACCTGATTGTTTGGTTGTATTGCCCCATTGATGCAATTCTTGAATGGATAATTCGGAAGTATAAATATCATATTTAAACGCTTCATTTTCAAACCATTGTATGGTGATATGTTTGCGCATGGGCTTTGTTAAATCAAAAGGTGCGCTTGGGACAGATGTATCTAAAAATAATTTTATTTTCATCTCAACTGATGATAAGTAATTGATTTTTAAGGAAGTATAGCGAGTGGAGGGTTTTAACAGGAATTTTCGCTTTGGAAATTTTTGAAATAGGATGCTTATGATTTGAAGGATAAAAAGGATATTTTCAGTTGAAAAGTGCCAATTGTAACTAAAAATATCCTTTTTATCCTTCCAATTATAAGCATCCTATTTCAAGAATTCTCGAAAGCGAAAATTCCTGTTAAAACCCTCCACTCGCTATTGTCGCTAACTACTTATATTAAAATTTAAACTTGGATTTATCAAAATCCAAAGAAGCCAAGTTTAAATAAAAAAAGTGCGCCAATTGACGCACTTTTCTTTTAGATGGATGCTCAAAAATTAATAAGCCGTTTCCACTTTTCCAGAACGTTTACGCTCACTTTCTTTCAAAAGGATTTTGCGCAACCGCAAGGACTGTGGCGTAACTTCCACATATTCATCTTCTGCAATATATTCCAATGCTTCTTCCAACGTAAATTTCACAGGTGGAATCAATCGCACCTTATCATCCGAGCCAGAAGCGCGCATATTTGTCAATTTTTTTGTCACAGTAACGTTCACAATCAAGTCACTTGGGCGATTATTTTCACCAATAACTTGTCCTTCATATACTTTTTCACCCGATTCGATGAAGAAAAAGCCTCTATCTTGCAAATTGTTGATAGAAAAAGGAATGGATTGTCCATTTTCCTTAGAAATCAACGAACCGTTTTGACGACCAGGAATATCGCCTTTATGCTGTTGAAACTCAATAAAACGGTGTGTCATTACAATTTCGCCTTGCGTCATCGTCAACATCAAACTCCGTAAACCGATAATCCCGCGAGATGGAATCTCGAATTTCAACAACATCCGTTCTCCTTTCGGCTCCATGCTCGACATTTGACCTTTGCGGCGCGTCACGATGTCAATCACTTTACCCGAATGATATTCTGGCACGTCAATATTCAATTCTTCAATAGGCTCGCATTTTTTACCACCAATATTTTTGATAATTACTTGTGGTTGACCAATTTGCAACTCATAACCTTCACGGCGCATCGTTTCAATCAAAACAGAAAGGTGTAAAACGCCCCGTCCAAAGACTTTAAACGCATCCGCAGAATCCGTTTGAACGACTTTCAATGCCAAATTCTTTTCCAATTCTTTTTCCAAACGGTCTTTTACGTGCCGACTTGTTACGTATTTGCCTTCTTGACCAAAAAATGGAGAGTCATTGATGGTAAAAGTCATACTCATCGTCGGCTCGTCAATCGTAATCGCTGGCAATGCTTCTGGATTTTCGTAATCAGCAACCGTGTCGCCAATTTCAAAACCTTCAATACCTACAATCGCGCAAATATCACCTGCTTCGACTAAATCGGTTTTGACTTTCGCCAGACCTTCAAATACATATAATTCTTTAATACGACTTTTTTGAACCGTACCATCTTTTTTGCACAAAGAAATGGGCATATTGGGTTTCAAATTGCCTCTTTTCAAACGTCCAATCGCAATACGACCAATATAATTGGAATAATCCAACGATGTAATCATCAATTGCGGCGTACCTTCCTCGATTTTCGGCGGCGGAATGTGTGCCACGATTTGGTCGAGCAAATAACTAATATCACCTGTTGGCGTATGCGGTTCAGCCCCCATCCAATTGTTGCGCGCCGAACCGTAAACCACTGGAAAATCTAATTGATCTTCGGTCGCGTCCAACGTAAACATCAAATCAAAGACTTGTTCATACACCAATTCAGGCGTACAATTCGGTTTATCCACCTTATTGACCACCACAATTGGTTTTAAACCCAATTCCAATGCTTTTTGTAAAACAAAACGAGTTTGAGGCATCGGACCCTCAAATGCATCCACGAGCAGCAATACGCCGTCCGCCATGTTTAACACACGTTCCACTTCTCCTCCGAAATCGGAGTGACCAGGAGTATCTATCGTGTTGATTTTCACCCCTTTATAGGTAATGGAAA
>JBDLWG010000093.1:0-5601 GCA_039804385.1 Bacteroidota bacterium | reverse complement strand
TCTTCAATGAGTTGGTAACATAGGCGTTCCAAAACGAGATTTAATTGCTCAGGGCGGAGAATGACGCGGGCTGTCTGCATAGTTAAAAGGCATTTTTTTTTGCGGCGCAAAAATAGGCATTTGCGCTTGAAATTTTATTGCCAATTATTTCATCACGACTAATTTTTTTACGCGCATTCCATCAGGAGTCAGGATATGGAGTAAATACGTACCTGCTGCTAAGGTTTCAATATTTAAAAACAAATCGTTTTTTTGAATATTTGTAAATACTTGTTCTTGAATTAAATGTCCATAATTATCCATGATATGAATGGCAAGCGTGTGTGCCAAATGAGGCAAATCAAAGGAAATTTTAACGCTGGATTGGGCTGGATTGGGGTAAATTTCGATTTTATGGTCTTCATTTAAAGTGGTTTCTTTCAAAATAAAAGGCAGTAAAGTCATCCGAACGGTGGGTATCAAAGTGTAACCAAATCCTGCGGTGGACCAATCGTCTTCCGCTTTTTTACCCAAAATCGGTATAAAACGCGGCTTGAAACCCGTTACGCCTGCCCGCGATAACGAATCCGTCATATAAACGGTTGCAGCATAATCATGATAGCCTTTATTGAACCCAATTTGCATATTTGAAGTCGTGTTTGTTGGGTCAAATTCTATCATTGCCAAATATTGTTTGTTATTTTTAGGGTAAAACCATCTTAATGTATTGATGTCTTTCAAACGAATCGCTAAGGAAATATTACCTGCGGGTTGATTGGGCGCAAAAAGCGTGTCGTTGAGCGCGACAATGGTTCTTTCATTGGATTGAACATATTCATCCTTATTGGAATCCACCCATTCGTATAAACTTGCCATAATGCGTTGTCCTTTTAGCAAACTGGGGTCTCCAAGTCGCACATTTAAAGTCGTAATCGTATGACCAAACCCCGTTTTGATATAATAATAGTTGCCAATTCGCCAAGTATGCGGTTCATTGGCAGTCCAATAACCATCGGACGGACGCGTAATACTGACCGCACCACTCTCTTTGGCAAACAAAGAATCTGAAATGGAAAACCCAAATCCAACCGTATCATTCGCAGGGATTTGGTCCACATTACTGCTGGATATGCGGTAGCGGGCGTAATATTGACCGGGCGTTAAAGTGGAAGCCAATAATTTATTAGGTAAAATCTTATTTTCAATCGTCACATCTTTTGGAACGGTTCCATATAATAAAGAATCCGTATAAACGGTCACGATATTATTCGTCGCTTGATTCACTCGATAGACAAATATTTTTACTTTTACATTGGTTGTTGTATTGCCATTATTGGTAATGTCTAATAAAAATTTCATATCTTCTACCTGATTTTTGGGCGTAATATAGTTGGGAGCAATGGCATAAAACGAATTGATTTTTAAATCATAATCAATTTTAATTAATTTCACATCATCCACCATCCAAAGATAATAATTGCCTTCAAAAATAAATTTGACCCGAAATGTGTTCGTTCCAATGCTATTGGGCAGTTTAACGAGTAGATTATCATTCAGAGCAGTGGCGATATTGGTCAATATGCTGGTGTTAATTTGAATTTTAGGTTTCCATGTGACCCCATTATCCTCAGACCAAGTGACATAAACACTTGTTAAATAATTGCGATAATATTGATTGAAACTCAACGTCATATTGGTTTGCCCGCGTGCGTCGATAACGGGCGAAATCAACTCGCCTGAGTTGATAACAGGAGCCTGCCCCGAATTAGAAAGTGCAATATTGCCTCGATTATCCAACCAGTCCGAATCAAAAATCGCGCAACCATTGGATACAGACGGAGAAGCAATGCGCGCATCTAACCCATAAGCCCCGCGTCCATAGCCTATCGCACTCCACGACCAGACGGCACTATCCGATTTACTCACGATACCAGACAATAAACCTTTGGTATGCCAACCTTTGTGCGTTGCAGGCACTTGGGGATTCGTGCGCGAGAGGGCAAAAATAGAATTAGAGCCATTAAATTGACTGGCTTTGATGGTATTGGTATCAGATGTGGGCCAAATTTGGGTTTGACAAGGCGCGGAAACCACTCCCAACATGAAAATTACGGATACTAAAAAGGTCAAAAACTGTTGCACGGGATTTCAATATTGTGAATAGACAAAAAAAACTTAATGATAATCAATAGATTAGTAATAATTGCGCCATAAAATGCCTTTTTTGAGGTAGAATACACATTTTTTGTTTTTATACCCAAAAAGAAACGGAACTAAGCACCTTAGTACTTAATCCCGTTTCTTTGAAAAGTATCGTCGAAAAATTTATTTTCGATTATTTCGCCACGACTAATTTTTTCATCCGTGTTCCGTCAGGAGTCAAGATGCGCAACATGTACGAGCCAGATGCCAAATTTTCAATGTTCAAGCTGTAATTATCTTTTTGAACGTTGTTGAAAAGTTGTTCTTGAATCAAACGACCGTTGTTATCCAACACTTGAACTGCCATACCAATCACTGCATGTGGCAAATCAACCGATACCGTCACCGTTTCTTTGGCAGGATTCGGGAAGATTTCAATTTTGTGGTCGATAGACAAGGTTTCATCTTTCACGCGCCAAGGCAATAAAGTCATCCGAACGGTTGGTATAACACTTTGACCAAAACCGACTGTTGACCAATCTGTATCTGATTTTTTACCCAAAATAGGCGCGAAACGAGGTTTGAAACCAGCTACACCTGCCCGATACAAAGAATCTTGCATGTAAGTCGTTGCACCATAATCATGGAAACCTCTATTGAAACCAATCGTCATATGCATAGTCGCATTTGTTGGGTCAAACTCCATCATTGCCAAATACTCTTTATTGTTGCCTGGATAGAACCATTTTTGCGTATTGATGTCTTTCAAACCCAAAGTCAACCAAATATTACCTGCTGCTTGAGTTGCAGGTATCAACGTATCTCCAAAAGCAACCAAGATTCTTTCGCTTGCTTGTACGATTCTATCAGCATTGGCATCCACCCATTCGTATAAACCTGCACTAACCCGTTGTCCTTTAATCAAACTTGGGTCACCCAAACGAACCGTCAAAGACGTAACCGTTTCAGTAGAACCTTTTTTGATGTAAAAATAATTACCTGTTCTCCAAGCACGCGGCTCTGTAGCAGATGCCCAGTAAGCATCCGAAGGACGCGTTACTGAAACCGATGCACTTTCTTTCCAATACAAAGAATCCGAAATGATGAAGCCAAAGCCAAGCGTGTCATTTGTTGGATTTTGGTCAATGCTATCTCCTGCAATCCGATAACGACCATAATATTGACCAGGAGTCAAGGAAGAAGCCAACAATTTACCCGGAAGCAATTTGTTTTCAATCGTCGTATCATTTCTAACCGTACCATAGGACAAGGAATCGGTATAAATCGTCGTTACTACGGGACCGGGGTCGATTCTATAAACAAATAATTTTACTTTCACACCCGACATCGTATTACCAGCATTGGCAATATCCAACAAAAATTTCATGTCTTCGACTTGATTTTTTTGTGTAATGTAGTTGGGCGCAATCGCAAAGAAGGTATTGACTTTCAAATCGTTTGTAACACTGACCAATTTGACATCATCAATAGACCAAAAATAATAGTCTCCTTCAAAAATGAATTTTACACGGAAACCACTTGTACCAAGACTACCAGTCAATTTAACGTTGGCAACTGCATTGACCGGAGTAGCATTGTTCGCCGTAATATCAGCATTTAGGCGAATACGCGGTTTCCAAGTTCTACCACTGTCTTCCGACCAAGACACGAATGTTGAAGCAGTGAAGTTACGGAAAAGTTGATTGAAACGCAACGTGATACCATTATAACCCCGTGCATCCATCACAGGAGAAACCACTTCCCCTGCATTCGGACTCGGTGCTTGACCAATGCCATCACCCACAGGTAAAGCAACGCCTTTATTATCCAACCAGTCGGAGTCAAACGTCACAGCACCATTCGCAACGGTAGGAGAAACCATGGCGAGACCGCCATAAGCACCCACACTTGCTCCGGTGGTGTTCCATTTCCAAACCGCACTATCGGCTTTCGCAGTAACAGCAGACATTAAACCTTTGGTATGCCACCCTTTATGGGTTGCAGGAACGACTGTATCCGTGCGTGTAAGCGTGAAAAGAGAGCCTGCGCCTTTAAATTGGCTGGCATTAACAGTGTTGGAATCTGCGGTAGGCCAAATTTGCGTTTGAGCCGTTGCGCCGATAGCTCCCAACAGTAAACTTGCGGTCACTAAATTTGTAAAAATTTTTTGCATGAGTGGTTAGCTTTACAATTAAGATTAGAATAAATCGAATAAGATATAGTTAGTAAAATTTTTTTTCATACATTTTAGATTGCAATGCAACGCTTTCTTGCATATTCCAATCAAAATCAGTCGTAAAGAAAAGAAAATCTTGTTAATTAGACAAATTTTTCTAAAAAAAGTTACTTATTTTAACTTTTGTCGCAACAAATGTTTTTTTTATGCAAAATTATTCTATGTTTAAATAATTGAAAATCAATAATTTAAAAAAAATATACTATTGAATAACAAAAAAGCGATTGACCTGTTTTTTTAAAAAGGATGGGTGACTTCGCTCCATTCTGCAATCAAACGCTGTTTATCAATAGGCACAACACCAGGCGATTCGCAGACAATGCCGCCTGCCAAATTACACCATTGCGCAATCGTTTTCAAATCCATCCTGATTGCCAATGCCACAGATGCCATCGCAATCACCGTATCGCCCGCGCCACTCACGTCCGCAATGCGGCGCGGGCGGGTCGGAATCAAATGTCCCTGTTTGCCATCATGAATGAAAAGTCCTTTTTCCGACAAGGTAATCATCGTATAACGATTGCCCATGATGCGTTGCAAATAATCGGCAGCAGCAGATAAGGATTCCAACGTCGGTTCCACCAGAAGCGGCAAGGCTTCTCGGATTTCTTTCAAATTGGGTTTGAAAAGCGTCGTTTGTTTAAAATCCAGAAAATGACGGTGTTTGGGATCCACGCAGGTCGGAATATCCCGAATCTTTGCCTCATTCAAGACTTCTTGAATGAGTTGGAGTGTCAACACACCTTTATTATAGTCTTGAAATAGGATGACATTAATATTTTCCGTATCTAAAAAAAAACGAATCCGTGTGAGTAAATCCTGTTGTTCAACTTCGTTAATATCGGTTACGGTTTCATCATCAATGCGCAACATTTGTTGCGAACCAGCAATAATTCTGGTTTTAACGGTTGTCTTGCGTTTTTCTGTGGTGATAAAACCTTTGGTCAATAGATTGTTTTCCGTCATCAAACGCATCAAGGCAATGCCTTCCGCGCCTTTGCCAATGACGGAACAAAGATACGGCGTTGCGCCCAATGCCTTGATGTTTAAAGCCACATTGCCCGCGCCGCCGAGACGGTCTTCCGTTTCGGACAACTCGACGACAGGCACAGGTGCTTCGGGCGAAATGCGTCGGACGTGCCCGCGCAAATAACGGTCAATCATCACATCGCCAATGATGAGTACGTGAACCGATTCAAAGGATTTCCACATAGATCGATTTGAAAATCAATGATTTATAATTT
>JBDLWG010000092.1:0-8823 GCA_039804385.1 Bacteroidota bacterium | reverse complement strand
GATTCAAGGCAATGAACCGCCAATTCCTTGAAAAGATTGGCGGCTCTTTCAACAAGCTGAACGCATTGAAATTGTTAGTATATTTAGAGATATTTTTGAGAGACAACCTGCATCAAGATTGACCCTTGGTGCAGGCGTTTTTTTATTCAACGATAATCAAATGATTTTCAAATACTATTTGAAATCCTGTTCGTATTTTATTGCGCTTGCGCAATTCTACGACTTCATTCACTTTGACTTCGCCGTTTACGATACATTGATTGGCATGTCCGCCTGATTCGACAACGCTCATTAATTTCAAGAGTCGATTCAATTCAATATATTCTTTGCCTTCCAATTGAAACAAATGGGTTTCAATATTTTTTTTATTTTTTTTCATAATCAATTGATTTTAAATGATTAATCGCGCTTTGCGCCAACGGCGTGTCCAATGTTCATCCGTTTGAACATGATTTTCACGCACATATTTCAACACATTTTGATAAAAAAAAGCAGGTTCAAATGCTGCCACATTTCGCACAACAACACCTTCCATTTCGCCGCCAAACGTACTTGGTTGATTCACATATTCCAAAATCGTATTGGTTAAATGTTGTTCTGTAAAATGACCGCGCGCTAAAACGGGCGCAAGAGGCAAATCCAATGCTTGCGCATAAAACGTCACTTCATCCCAAGAAAGCCAAGTATCGCCATCCCGAATCGCAAATACAAAAAAATAAGCAGGCAATTTGGAATACTCAATGCTATGCACGCCATAGAGATTTTCACCAAAAATCTCCAAATCACCCAAATAAGGTTTGGCATTGGACCAGATTTGCCACATATTTTCTGCCCAAGGGTTGCGCGTAGGTGCGGCATGAGAACGTGCATAAACGCCATCTGTTTTTAAACACGTATTTTCACCATCCAATTTTTCCGTAATCACCAATTCCTTTTCTAAAATACCTTGCCAATCAAATGATATTTTATCATCATTTTTAGCCCCTTTCGAGAAGGGAAAATGATACGTTCTGTCATATTTTCTACTTTGTAACATGATAAAGTTTTTTACCACTGTATTTTTCTTTGTTCATTGCTTTTTTTGACCACAAAGATATGGAATTATCCATTTATTGCCGCATCAATTTGGGATGAACCCTGTTTTTCTTTATTCACGCAATTTTGTTTTGTCATATTCTAAAGTCGTCAGCGTATTGGGCAAAAAAGGCAGTTTCACTAATGGATTATCGGTACATTTCAAACGACTTATACTTTGCGTCGGGTGGTTTTGGGATACAATAGATATACGGATTCAACGGATTTTCACGGATTCGTACGGATTTCTTTGAACCCCAAATAAAAAATCCGTACGAATCCGTACGAATCCGTTAAATCCGTACATCCATTGTATCTCAAAACCATCGTGCGTCAAGTATAGCTGACTTGGCAACGTCGGCAAATACGTCAATTGATTGGAACTACAATCCAATTCGACTAAATGAGGCGGCAAACTCGGCAAATACGTCAATTGATTTTCAAGTACTTTCATCGAAATCAAGGTTGCAGGTAAAACAGGTAAACTATACAATTTATTTCTGCGGCACTCTAACCGTTCCAAAAAAGGCGGCAAAACAGGTAATCCATTCAATTTGCAATCATTACATATAAGCATTATCAAAGAGTGTGGTAAAAAAGGTAATGCTGTCAATGGATTATCGCCGCAATATAATTGTTTCAAACCTTCGGGCAACAAGGGCAAAACCGTTAATTGATTTTCAGAACAGGCTAAATGCGTTAATTTTAAAGGCAATGTGGGTAAGGTTTGGAGGTGATTTTCGGTACAATTCAATCGCCACAACGTTTTAGGTAATTGAGGCAATGCCGTAAGTGGGTTGTAACCACAAGAAATTTCCTCCAAAGTAGGCGGTAATTCGGGTAAAACGGTCAATTGATTCTCAGAGCATCGAAGCGATTTGAGCGCATTTGGCAAATTAGGAAGTCGAGTCAATTGATTTTGATAACAATTAAAATGTTCTAAATCAGCAGGTAACACATTTGGTAAAATAGATAATTGATTATTAGAGACCTCTAAAAAAGTCAAAGTAGAAGGCAATAATTCGGGTAATCGGGTCAAACGATTGTCTGCTGCCGACAAACTTTTTAAGCGTATAAAACCTTCAATGCCTTGTAAATCCGCGATATGAAGTCCATTAAGCGATAGATTTTCGCGGAATTGGGCGGATTGGGTTAATTGATTGTTGGTTTGAATGCAATGAGGACATTGTTTGCGAATGGCGTTTGCAAAAGCCGTATCCACAATCGTTTGTCCCCAGATGGGAATAGTTAAAACACTGAAAATCAACGTTATAAGAAAAGATTTCATTATTCTTTTGGGGTTAAAATCGAACCGTTTTCGACCTTCATGGGTACAAAACCTTCGATTGAAATGAAGTTATAATTGCATTTAAACGCATCCCAAATCCCTCTTTTCGTCGCAAAAAGAGCAAAATCATGTCTATCATGGTTGTAAAACAGGTATAGCGGATATAAACCAACCACAGATTGTTCAAAAACATAACCTAAAATGGTTTTAAATACATAACCATTTTTTTGCGCATACGACTTAGTGCGCGAAGAGGACAGAACCATATAATCTTTGGTCGAATCATTATAAAACAATTCTAAAGAACGTGTTCCGCGCTCTTTTTGGTTTAAAACATAACCTTCATGGCGCAATGCGATTGTTTCTTGCTGGTTAAAATCTTTTTCAGACGAAGGCGTTGCTAAATAATTATCATTAATATAATTCCAAAAACTGGTCAATGGCACAAACGTTTTGCCATGCGATGGCTTGAAAACCGTGAAAATTCTATCATCAAAATGGGTGAATTCAAAAGGCGTTTGACCTAATTCGGTGGGCGTAAATTGCCGAATCCGTAAAGAATCTTGCGCTTGCAATTGGATTGCAATAAGTAGGCAAAAATATAAATTAATTTTCTTTAACATTTTTAATAATTTGATTTTAAAGTACATCGGAGTTGGAAAATTAATTTCTCTACTCCAATGCGCTTGTGTGTATTCGAATCTATAACAAATCTTAGTAGTCGGGAAATAAATTTCCCGACTACTAAATTTGTTATACACCCAGCAAAATGGAGGATAAATATCTTTTGATTTTCTATTTTTAAGATGCAAGAAGGCTCAAAAATCCATAAATAGAAATTTCGGAGTCGGAAAATTTATTTCCCGCGAATCATGGGAAATAAATTTTCCGACTCCGAAATGGGTTGCAGCCCCAAAAAAGGCGTATCTTCGCAAGTCACTTTAAAATAAATAGGAATATCAGCATTCAAATTAGAACGTAGATTATATCAAAATGGCTCAAAAAAATAAAGTAAAGTTTTATGTCGTTTGGCGCGGTGTGAAACCAGGTATTTACGAAGATTGGAATACTTGTAAAAAAAATGTAGATGGTTTTGACGGCGCACGATACAAATCGTTTGAATCAAAGGCGGAAGCGACCTTAGCTTTTCGCGGCAATATGTGGGATTATTTGTCCACAGGCGGCGAAAAGAAGGTTGTACCAACGATTATTTTGAAAAAACCATCGCATACAGAAGCATGGTGTGTGGATGCGGCATGTAGCGGCAATCCAGGAGACATGGAATATCGCGGCGTAGATTATCGGACAAGGGAGCAATTGTTTCATGTCGGGCCGTTAGCGCAAGGGACGAATAATATTGGTGAATTTTTAGCGATTGTGCATGCATTAGCCTTGTTGAAACGAGCCGAATTACCCAATATGCCCATTTATACCGACTCTAAAACCGCAATGGCTTGGATTCGGAATAAAAATGTAAAAACGCAATTGGTTGAAAATCAACAAAATAAGAAAATTTTTGACATGATTGATAAAGGATTATTTTGGCTGCATAACCATTCGTTTCAAAATCCAATTATCAAATGGGAAACGGATATTTGGGGCGAAATCCCTGCGGATTTTGGGCGAAAATCTTGAATTCGGAATGAAGGAATGGTAGGAATAAAGGATATATCCTTCATTCCTACCATTCCTTCATTCCGAATTCAAATCAAATTTAATAAAAAACAATATATCCAAACAAAGCCAATAACATTGCGCCGATGATAACAATTGACAAAAATTGTTTGGTTTCAAGTTCTTTATGATGTTTTTTATTGGGTTTTGAATGGTGTCTTTTGAGGGGTTTGAAGCGAAAAGACGCTTGTGGAGCCTGTTTTAAGTTTCTTTTTGACATCACTATTGGGTGTAAAATTAGGAAATCAAATGGAATGACTTAGGACTACTTGATAGAGATGTAATCGAAAGATATTTTTAAAATAATGCACCTAAAAAAATTTAATAAACGCAATTAAGGACATTAAAACACTGATTGTCAATGTTTTAATATCCTTTCAAAAAGATGATTTTCCATTAGAAAAAAATCAATTTTATGCTGCGGCTAATCCGTTCACTTTTTTAGTCAAGCCACTTTTCAAGTTGCCTGCTTTATTTTTATGAATCCGCCCTTTTTTCGCCAATTTGTCAATCATTGCGATGACCGCAGGCAATACGCTTGCAGCTTCATTGTGGTCGTTCGTGCCGCGCAATTTTTTAATAGCGTTCCGAGTGGTCTTTTTGTAATACCGATTTCTCAAACGCCGTGCTGATTCTTGACGAATTCTTTTTTTAGATGACTTATGATGTGCCATATTATTTTTGAAATTAAGTTAAAAACAAACCGATTTTTGGCGGTTTACATTTCGGAGCGCAAAGGTAAGATTTCTATTCGATTCCACAAATTTTTATTTAAAAAAAATAGTTGATACCGTATAAAAACCGTTTTCAGACAACTTTTTCTGTTTTTTGTGATTTAAAATAAGTCTAAACAGTCGATATTTGCACGATTTTTTTTTTAAATAAAAAATCAATGAATACGATTTCAAAAAAACAATGTAATTTTACATATAGATTTCTATATATTTTCATTTTTGATGTTATTTTAAAACTTTTTATTTTTAATAGCATCTTCAACCCTACTCAAATATGAAAGATTTTTCGGCATTGGCGAATGCGCACCCAAGCTATATTGAAAATATGTATCGCCAATATCTGCAAAATGCAGCAGACCTTGACCCGACTTGGGCAGCATTTTTTAAAGGTTTTGATTACGCAAACACTGCTAACAATGGTGTTACAACTGATTTAACGGCTCAAACGACCCTTCCTGCGGCGATTCCTGCCAAAGAATTTGGCGTAATGACTTTAATTGATGGTTTTCGCCATCGCGGACATTTGCTTTCGACCACGAATCCGATTCGTCCGCGCCGCAATCGTTTTGCCCACCTTGACCTTGCCGATTATGGGTTGGAAGAAACCGATAGAAACAAAATGTTTAAAGCAGGCGGTGCGATTGGCATGCAAGATGCCACTTTGCAACAGATTTTAGATAGGTTGAATCAGGTTTATGGCGGCAATATTGGGTTTGAATATTCGCATATTGAACACCATGAAAAACGCCTTTGGCTGCGCGAAAAAATTGAAAATCGCTCCTTGAAAGCGGATTTTGGTTTAAATTTGGAGAAAAAACGCCGTATTTTGGAAAAAATCAATGGCGCAGTGGGGATGGAAGAGTTTTTAGCCAAAAAATATGGTGCGTACAAACGATTCGGTCTCGAAGGCGGTGAAGCAACGATTGCGGGGATTGATGCGATTATCAATGCGGGTGCGGACGACCGAGTGGAAGAAGTCATTATTGGAATGGCACATCGCGGTCGTTTGAATGTGTTGGCGAATATTTTGGGCAAAACGTATGGTGATATTTTTAATGAATTTGAAGGAAATGGGGTTTTGGATTTGAGTTTTGGCTCTGGCGATGTGAAATATCACTTGGGTTATTCTTCACAAGTGAAAACCATTCATAATAAAGAAGTATATTTAAAATTATTGCCCAATCCATCTCACTTGGAAGCGGTGGATGCCGTCATGGAAGGTTTTGCGCGGGCAAAAGCGGATATTTTGTATGAGGGCGATTATGATAGGATTTTGCCGATTATGATTCATGGCGATGCGTCTGTCGCAGGACAAGGTATCGTATATGAAATTGTGCAAATGAGTCAATTGAATGGCTATTATACGGGCGGTACGATTCATTTTGTCATCAATAATCAAGTCGGTTTTACGACCGATTTTGAAGATGCGCGTTCTTCTTATTATGCGTCGAGTGTGGCGAATGTGGTGGAAGCACCGACTTTTCATGTCAATGGCGATGACCCTGAAGCGGTGATTTTTGCCTGCGAATTGGCCGTTGAATATCGTCAAAAGTTTAATACGGATGTGTTTATTGACATGGTTTGTTATCGGCGGAATGGTCACAATGAGGCGGATAATCCAGAAGTAACGCAACCATTATTATACAAATTGATTAAAAATCATCCATCTGTCCGAATTTTATATTCCGAAAAGCTCGCTTTACGGAATGAAATTCAGAAATCATTGTCCGAAGAGATGGCTCAAAAGTTCGATGATGATTTGCAAAATCGCTTGGCAGAGGTCAAACAAAAGCGTTTAGCGTACAGTTATCAAGAGCCTGAATATGCTTGGCATCGCATGAAAAAGCAGACGACTGATGCCGATTATGCAAGTTCTCCTGCAACAGGTGTTTCACAAAACATGTTAAATCAATTAACTACGCATTTAAAACAGATACCAAGTGATTTTAAAGTGGCTGGTCCGATTGATAGGATGTTGCGTAAAACGTATCCTGATACCTTAGATAAAGGCATCATTGATTGGGCAACTGCGGAATTGATGGCATATGGTTCTATCTTATTAGAAAATAAAGATGTGCGTTTGAGTGGGGAAGACGTGAAACGCGGTACTTTTTCGCATCGAAATGTGGTTTTATTCCATGCCGAAACGAATGAACAATACAGTCGTTTGATGGGCATTCAAGAGAAGCAAGGCAAATTTCACATATACAATTCATTGTTATCTGAATACGCTGTTTTGGGTTTTGAATACGGTTATGCGATGGCGCAACCTGATTCGTTGGTGATTTGGGAAGCGCAATTTGGTGATTTTGTAAATGGTGCACAAACCATTATAGATCAATTCATTGTGGCGGGCGAAACGAAATGGCAGCGTCAAAATGGGATTGTAATGTTGTTGCCACACGGCTTTGAAGGGCAGGGACCTGAACACTCGTCTGCACGGATGGAGCGTTTTTTACAAAGTTGTGCAGAAAATAATATGACGGTTGCGAATGTGACGACTCCTGCGAATTTATTCCATTTATTGCGTCGTCAATTGGAGCGTCCATTTAGAAAACCATTGATAGTCATGTCTCCGAAATCGTTGTTGCGACATCCGCAAGTTATTTCTAATATAACAGAGTTTGAAACAGGCAATCGGTTCAAAGAAGTCTTGGATGATGTTACAGTGAAGGCAAAAGAAGTGAAAAAAGTATTGTTCTGTTCTGGAAAAGTGTATTACGATTTGTTGGCAAAACAAAAAGTGGAGAATCGAATGGATGTTGCAGTGGTGCGTTTGGAGCAATTGTATCCGTTCCCACAAGGGCAAGTCGAAGCGATTTTGAAAAAATATCACGTCAAAACGGCAACTTGGGTGCAAGAAGAGCCTGCAAACATGGGTGCATGGATGTATTTGGCTTCGTTCCACTCGGATTTGCGGTTGCAATACGTCGGTCGTCCTGCGAGTGCGTCTCCTGCGACAGGCTATATGAGTGTGCATCAGCGCGAACAAGCGGAATTGGTGGAAAAGGCTTTTAAATAATTTGAGTTGCTACTTTGGGTTTGTGACAACAACGTTTGGAGGATTTCAAACCCTCCAAGCGTTGTTGTCGATTCTTTAACATGAACCACTTAGTTAAACTTAAACCCATTATTAAAATGTAAATTATTGAAAATCAATGAATTAACTTGCGTCAAGTTTCAAACTTGACGCAAGTTTTGCGCATCTTTGCATCAAAGTACCCCTTTTGTAGAGGGCAATTGTCGATGCACAGGATCTCTTTTCACCGCCATTTTAACCGATTTCGCCCAAGCCTTGAAAATCGCTTCAATTTTATGATGTTCATTCGTGCCTTCTGCTTGAACATTCATATTACAAGCCGCCGTATCGCAAAAAGATTTGAAAAAATGATAAAACATTTCGGTCGGCATCTTGCCAATCAGCTCTCGTTTAAAGGTTGCTTCAAAAACCAACCAACTCCGACCCCCAAAATCCAATGCCACTTGCGCCAAACAATCGTCCATCGGCAGGCAATATCCGTATCGCTCAATGCCCGCCTTATCGCCCAAAGCCTTTTTGAATGCTTCGCCCAAAGCCAAAGCTGTATCTTCAATCGTGTGGTGTTCGTCAATATGTAAATCTCCTTTAACATGTATGGTCAAATCACAACCCGAATGCCGCGCCAATTGGTCTAACATATGGTCAAAAAAACCAAGACCTGTATGGTTTTCAGCCTTACCTGTTCCATCCAGATTCAAATCAATTTGAATATCGGTTTCTTTGGTCGTGCGCCGAATCGATGCCGTTCTTGGCGGATTTTTTAAATAATTATAAATTTTTTCCCAATCACAAGTTGTTAATACACAATGTGTTTCAAGATTTTTGGCTTTTAATAGCGATTCGTCTGTGTGAAAAAAAATGCCTTTCGCACCGAGATTTTTAGCCAATTCGACATCGGTAATTCTATCGCCAATCGTGATAGAATTTTTCAAATCATATGCGCCTGTCATGTAATGTGTGAGTAAACCAGTTCGCGGTTTTCGAGTCGGCGCATGATCCGCTTCAAAAGTGCG
>JBDLWG010000091.1:0-8653 GCA_039804385.1 Bacteroidota bacterium | reverse complement strand
TTCTGTCCATTGGTGAAAACGGTGGTGATTCCATCGGATAACAATTTGGCGGCGCGTTTTGAAGTGATTAAAGAACCTTCTTGTGGACGCATGGATGGTGCGGTTCGGATTATAGCGACAGGTGGAAGTGGCAATTATACATACAGTTGGGGTGAAGGCAATGCAAGATATGTGTTGACGGCAGGTTCTGCAACGATTACGGTGACGGATAATACGACAGGTTGTCGTACCGCAGTCACTTATACGTTGATGGAACGCACGGTCAATGCTTCTGTGGCAATGGATGCCATCATTTACACCAATTGTCAAGGCGTTGCGGATGGTCGAGTGAATCCTCAAATTGCGTATGGAACGGGTTTTGTCCAACCTGCGCGGATGGAAATCAAGGATTTGACGACGAATACAGTGGCAGCAAATGGCAGTTTGGCAGTTGGACGCTACTCGTTTAACTTGATGGATTCGAGTGGTTGTATTGCGGTAAGCAAACCCTTTGAAATCAGAGAGCGTGACCCAATGGTCGAAACGGTGGTGAAAACAGATGCGACTTGTGAGGTGAAAGGTTCGATTCGCTTAACGGTAACAGGTGGTGCAGGTTCATATCGGTTCGATTGGGCAGATGTGACTGGTTCGGATGACCCAAGAGACCGCTCGAATTTGAATGCAGGTATGTATGCGGTGACGATTACAGATGCGAATAATTGTACGAAAGTGGTTAGAAACATCCAAGTTCGGGATAATTGTGTGTGTCGCCCGCCAGCAGTGGATAGTATCTCGGTTCAAGCAGCGACTTGTGGAACGGCGAATGCGACGGCTGAAATTTTGTTAAAAGGTTTAAATCCAGCGAATTACGATTTTGAATGGTCTCCTGCGGAAGGTACGCCGAATGTCATTGGCAATCGTCGGACAGGTTTGCGGGCAGGCACTTATCAAGTGTATGTGACGGTTCGGAACAATCCTGCTTGTTTTACAGTGGTGAATGTAGGTGTAGGCAATCAAGTTGGTTTGATAAGTAATATCAATCCAATCACGACTCCTGCGACTTGTAATGCTGCGAATGGAACGGCGCGTTTGCCACAATCGGATACGTTACGGTACTTGTGGTTGTTAGACAATTCACAATTGACTTACAGAACGGATTTGAAAAAAGGCGTATATCAAGTTCAAGTAACGAGTACGAATAACAGAGCTTGTCCTGCGGTCATCAACGTAACGGTTGGAGAACAAAATAATTTGGTTTCTAATACGACAATTGAAACGAAGGCAACTTGTGGACAGGCGAATGGTCAAGCGACGATTCATGTACGCGGTGGTTCTGGGAATTACGGTTATGATTGGGGCATTAATGATTCGGTTCGACGCAATTTATCAGCAGGTGTCTATAACGTTTTGGTAACGGATAACACAACGCAATGTAGCGTAATCGCTTCATTTGCAATGGAAAACGTCATTCAATCGCCTGTAACCATTGCGATTCCGAATCCAATCGTTTACGTAAGTTGTCCGAATATGCGTAATGGTCATGTCAACTTTACGGTGACTCCATCAGCAGGTTTGACGGTTCAAATTACGGATGGTAATGGTCGCATTTTTGGCAATGATAGTTTGGCAGCAGGCAATTATTGTGTGGTAGCGAAAGATGCCAATCAATGTATTGTGGGTTCTAAATGTTTTGAAGTCAAGAATCCGATGCCAATCAAAGCGGTTGTGCATAAAATCAATCGCCGTTGTCCGAATAATGGAGTGGTAGAAGCGGGTCGAATTGAAATGGAAATCATGGGCGGAACGGCTCCTTATACGTATCGTTGGGCAGATTTACAAGGCAATAGCCAACCTGAAGACCGAACTGGCTTATTAGCAGGCAGTTATGCGGTGACGATTACGGATGCGAGTGGTTGTACTTTGATGTTAGATACATTGACGATTCGTTCTGAATGTCCATCCGATGTACTTGTGGTTTGTAATGTAAAATTGAATGTAACGAAATTAGATAAAACGTGTGTTGAAAATGGTTCAATTACAATAGCCGTAACGGGCGGTGATAATAATTACCGTTTTGATTGGGCGGATATTACAGGAACGAATAATGTTCAAAATCGCACGAATTTGAATGAAGGCACTTACAAAGTGACGATTACAGATGGACGCGGTTGCAAAGATTCGGCAACGGTGGTGATTGCAAATGGTTGTTTAAACAATTGTGTACCACCTGTGATGGCGAATGCGACAATTTTGGATGCTCGTTGTGGTGAAAACAATGGTTCGATTGCGATTGCAATGTCGAGTACAGGCAATTTCAATTACACATGGACTCCAAATGTAGGTACAACAGCGATTGTTGCAAACCTTGCAGCAGGAGAATACCGTGTTAAAATTGCGTTAGCAAATGCGCCAACTTGTTTCATCGAACGCGTTTTGACGGTCAATACCGTGAATGGTCCGTTAGTCAATGCACCAACGATTACGCCAGCAACTTGTTCGGCATCGAATGGTACAGCTACGTTCACGAATCCGAGAAACTTTATTTTCCGTTGGAATGACAGTATTGTAGGGATAACGCGTAATAATTTATCAGCAGGCAACTACCAAGTGAGTGTTATCGACCCGAATGCGCCTACTTGTCCAACGATTTTGGCGGTACGGATTCCATCGGTTTCGACTTTGACAGCGAATTACAGAGTTGATAGAAAACCAAGTTGTGGACAATCCAATGGTATTGTAACGATATTGCCAACAGGTGGCAGTGGCAATTACACATATAGTTGGACAGGCGGGCAAGATGTTCGGAGAGATTTGGCATCAGGCAATCATACTTTGACGGTTACAGATAATGCAAATGGTTGTACGGCGGTTGTCAATATTGATTTACCTGAAAATGCCGTAGCACCTGCAACGATTACAATAGCGAATCCATTGATTTATACCACATGTGTTGGCGCGAGAAATGGACATATTGCTTACACAGTTGCTTTGGCTCCTGGTTTTGCAACGCCTGCGGTCGAAATTATCAGAACAGTCGGTCAAACGGTTGCCAATGATAGTTTAGCACCAGGACGTTATATGGTGGTTGTGAAAGATGCGTTTGGTTGTATTGCGGGACAAACCGGTTTTGAAGTCAGAGACCCAGCACCGATTGTGGTCAATGCTGCGCCGATGGCAAAAACATGTTTGGAAGCAGGTTCGATTACGCTATCGGTCACAGGTGGAACAGGCGCATATCGTTTTGATTGGGCAGATTTGAATAGTGCGAATGAGCCAAAAGATAGAACAGGTTTAAGACCAGGTACTTATAGCGTCACGGTTTCGGATGCAAATCGTTGTAACACCATTGTTTCCAACATGATTATCAGAAATGATAGTACAGAAGCCTTGTGTGGCAACAGAAATGTATGTGCGATTCGGACGCAGGTTCAAAAAATTGATAAAACGTGTACGGAAGGCGGTATTATCCGCATTTTCCCTGCGAATGGCGCGACACCGTATCGATTTATTTGGGCAGATGTAACGGGTGACAACAGCCTTTCAACGCGCAATAGTTTGAATATTGGCAATTACTCGGTGACGATTATAGATGCAAATGGTTGTAGAGATACCTTGAGAAATATTAATATTTCAGATATTTGTATCGACCCGCGCACTTGTGAAAAACCAGTTATCAGCAATGCGAATGCAACAGACGCTCGTTGTAATCAAACGGACGGTCGCATTCAATTGACTTTGGGAAATACAGGCAACTTTACATACGTTTGGCTTCCAAATGTAGGCAATACGGCGAATGTAGGCAACTTGCGTGCAGGACAATACGCTGTAACGGTTTACAGAGACAATGATACGAGTTGTTCGGTGAAACGGACTTTCACCATCAATAACAACTTAAATGGTTGTGTGCCAATCGCTTGTGATACGCCTGTGATTTCAAAATTGGATAAAGTGAATGCGCGTTGTGGACAGCCGACAGGTCGAATTGATATTACAATGGTGGTGAATGCGAATTATGTATTTACATGGTCAAACAATGTAAGTACGACGAGTTCAGCCGTTAATTTGGCAGCAGGAACGTATAATGTGAGCATTAAACGATTGGGAGACACTTGTATTTTGAATAAAACGATTGTTATTGAAAATGATACAGCAGGTTGTATAGCGGTTTGTAATTTAACTGCCATTGCAACAGCTATTAACAAAACTTGTAATGTAAATGGTAGTATCACGATTCAACCGACAGGCGGACGCGCTCCATATGTCTATCGTTGGGCTGATTTATCAACAACAACTGCATCGAATACCCGCACAGGTTTAGCACAAGGTGCTTATAATGTGACGATTACAGATGCTTTAAATTGTGTCTTTGCGATTCGGAGCATCCAAGTCAATAATGATTGCCAAGTGGTTTGTAACAAATCTTACACGGGACCAACGACGATTGACATCCATTGTGATTCTTTGTTGGATTTGTGTAGTACGATTGGTTATCGCCGACTTTCGCAATATACGGTGACGGATAATGGTGCAAATGCCGTATTTAGTACAGGCACCACTTGTGGCATTGATAGTTTGAGAAGTTACAGTTACTTGACGTTGACGCGTTTCTATCCAAATGGCCCGTACAACATGTCTGCTTGGGCGGTGAATAACCAAACGTATGCTGCAACTCAGATTCCAACCATTCGCGCCTTAGTCGATTCGATGAATCGTTGGGATGCAGGTGGCGATTGGGTTTTAGATACACGGAATTTGTCAATTGTGGGCGGTAGAAATGGCGTTCGATATGGACAAATGGTTTTCAAACGCAATAACAATGAAATTGCAAGATTCTCCTTGAATACGCGGGCGGTTCCAGCCAAGATTTCGGTTAAAATTGATACAGGTAGTCACCAATTGATGTTTGTCAATAATGACAATGGTTGTAGGGACACCGTTTTTGTGAATGTTACGTGTCGTCCAGAAGTGTATGTATTGCGCAACCGCACGATTGACACGTCTATATTAGTCGGCGATGCAGACACCATTTGTTTAAATACCTTTGGAAATCCAAGTCGCACGACGATTACGAATGTTTGTTCAAGCAATTACAGAAATTTTGCAGGTTATAATGTGAATGAAACAACGGATTGTGTGGCGTTTACAGGGATTACGATTGGGGCAGATACGTTGTGTTTAAGACGTTGTTATCCAAACAATCTTTGCGATACCATAACAGTTCGGATTCGGGTAAGACCGCGTATAACGCCGAGTGATACTGCTTGTTTCAGTATTTATACAGGACCAAGAGCCTTGAATTTGGATAATTGTGGTCGTTTAGTAACGATTTGTACGAACTTACCAGCAGGTGATACGTCTAAATACAATATTACAGATAATGGCAGACGATATGATTTAGGATTCCCGACTTGTACAACCGATACGATATTCTCTTATACGTATTTTTCATTGGCTTTCAATTATCCAAATGGTCCGTATAATATGCGCCGTTGGGAAGTGAATAGCAATGTGTATTCAGCGAATATTAGAAATATTTTTGCATTGGTTGACTCCATGAATAAGTGGGATAGAGATGGCAACTGGCAATTAGACCGCACCGCATTCTCCATCAAAGGCGGCAATACGCGGAATAATTATGGTCAAATGCAGTTTACGAAAAATGGACAAGTGATTGCTCGATTCAATCCGAATCGCAATTACATCCCGAAAGAGGTGGGTATGCGTTTGGATACGGGTCGTCACAACTTGGTTTTCACCAATTTACTGCGCAATTGCAGGGATTCGGTAACGATTCAAGTGAATTGCCCTGGTATGGTAACGCCGCCTGTGGTGAATACGACTTATGCAAGAACGATGTACATTGGAGGACGTGATACGATTTGTTTAAACAATTTGCGCGACCCTCAGTTTACCACCTTGACCAATATCTGTTTGGATCGATACCAAGGTTTTGCGGTCTATAATATGAATGACAGAACCGACTGCATTAGTTTGTTAGGCAACCGTCAAGGTTCGGATACGTTATGTATTCGCCGTTGTGCGAATGGTATTTGTGATACCATCACGATTGCAATCCATGTGCGTCCGAATCCAAATCAAGGTTGTATCTCGACTTATGAAGGAGAGCGTTTGATTCAAACCAACGATTGTCGGGGTGCATTGCTTTGTACGTCGATTAGTCGCCGCGAGATAGATGATTATCAATTGACAATCAATGGTTTCGTGCGACCGAATCCATTTGTGCCATGCTCATCCGATACGGTTTTTGCATACAGTTATTACTCGTTGACGTTCAATTATCCAGCAGGCCCTTATCAATTAAGTTCATGGGTGGTCAATGGACGGACTTATACGGCGAGAGTAGCCAATATTGCAGCGTTACGTGATTCGATGAATCGTTGGGATCCAGCAGGCAATTGGGTTATTGATGCAACCGCTTACTCGCTCAAAGGCGGTAATACGCGGAATACGTATGGCAATATGATTTTCAAACGCAATGGTTTAACGGTTGCCAATGCAGCACCGAATAAACAATTTATACCAATTGGTGTAGGTGTTCGTTTGGATACGGGTTGTCACCAATTGATTTTCCGCAATGTGAATGGCTGTAAAGATACGGTGAATGTTTGTGTGAAATGTCCGCCGCCGCCATCAGGTCGTGTTTCCAGAATCGTGATAGATACGTTTGTATATTTGAAAGAGTATGATACGTTGTGTTTTACAGGAGTTCATCCGATTTTGACAACCATGCGGTCGTTATCAGGGCTTCGTTCTAATATTACGTATCGAATCAATGACACGACGGATTGTGTTATCATCAAAGGAGAACGAGTTGGGCGCGATAGCTTGATAGTGCGTCGTTGTGACGATGTTCGCGGTACTTGTGATACGATTACGATTCGGGTCAACATTAGAGAACATACGGTATTTGGCGGAGGTGGTCCAGTGGGCAGTGGTTCAACAGGAGGCTTAACGAATAACGATATGGGCTTTACGGTTGCGAAAACGCCTGTGAAATTACCGATTTTGGCAAATGATTCCTTGACCAAATTGAAAGGGATGAATATCAAAATCGAATTAGTGACGCAACCTTTGTACGGATATGCGATTATCAATACGGATAATACGGTTCAGTACAAACCGAATGCAGAAGATTGTCAAAAACGGGATAGTTTTTACTACGCCATCCATACCGCTATGGGCAGCGATACAGCGAAAGTAGTGATAGACGTATTATGTGATGAAGTGGTGATATTCTCAGGCTTTTCGCCCAATGATGACGGTTATAACGACTTGTTTGAAATTGTCGGCTTAGAGAAATTTCCAAACAATAAATTGATGATATTCAATCGCTACGGCAACCAAGTCTATGACGCAGAACCGTACAAAAACGATTGGAATGGTAAATATGACGGAAAAATCTTGTTAGATGGCACTTATTTCTATATTTTAGAATTAGGAAATGGGGTTCAGAAATCAGGTTATATCCAGATACACCGATAAAAATGAAAATCACTTGCGTCAAGTTGTAACTTGACGCAAGTTTTTAAGTATAAAAGTCGTACTATTCTATTTGACCAAGACAGGCAAATATCAATCCTTTGAACTTTATTAGATTTTTTATCAGGAACGCTCTCAAGGCGTTCCTTTCTTTTTTTGTAAACAAAAAGCTGTTTTTCAAAGACAAAGAAATATCTTTGTGGAAATGTATCTAAAACAAATTCGTTTGTTTTCTATGAAATTACAGTTTAAAACAATGAATCCTTGCTATTTGCTTGATGCAAAAAACGTTTCTGGTTATTATAAATGCTTGATTATCAGTCTTTTTTGCTTTTTTTTAACAACCGTTTTTGGACAAAATATTCCAGAGAAACCATCTCCGATGCGCTTGGTGAATGATTTTTCGCAGATCCTTTCTGTAAACGAGCGTACTGCATTAGAGCAAACCTTGATTCGGTACAATGATAGTAGCACTACTCAAATCGCAATTGTTACTTTACCAAATTTAGGAACAAATGAAATAGCACCTTTTGGTAATGAAAGGATCTTGTAAATTCGCTTAAATTTGCAAAAAACTTGCTATGACTGATTTAAATAAAAAATACCTGTTTCGGATGACTCCTGCACGAGCGATGTTATTGGCGGTCTTATATGATTTAGTTGGGTATGGCGAATTCGTTTCTGAATTTGCAGCCGAAAAAGTGTGTTACTTTTTGCAACGTTTTGGGGCGCAATCGTTTTTTAAGTTGGAATTTCAACCGTACTTCTATGGTCCGTATTCCGGAAAAGTAAGGCATGTTTTATACGCCTTGAACGGCACATATCTGAATGGTTATGGGAGCAAAGATAAAAAACCGTTTGAACCCTTGGATTTGGTCATGACGGCTGAAAACGATATTTTACATTATTTGGCGGATAAACCGAATGAATCGGCGATTGTCGAGCAAACCAAGCAATTTTTGCGCGGTTTTTACAGCAATTTCTGTTTAGAATTGCTTTCGACCTTAGATTGGATTCGGGAAACGGAACCAACAACTCAACGAGAGGCGATTCGACAACAGTTGAATCAATGGAGTGAGCGCAAAAGTCAACTGGCGAGCAATGAACGCTTTTTCAATCTAATGATGGAGAAATTAGAAGATACGGTTTTTCATTAGGTGGTTTTGAACGGTTG
>JBDLWG010000090.1:0-3521 GCA_039804385.1 Bacteroidota bacterium | reverse complement strand
AATTGTTGTTCTAAATGATTGATTGACCCTAAAATACAGTCTAATAAAAAAATAATCCAATCTGAAATATCTTCTTTTACTTGATTTCTGCTATGCAACGCTTTCGCTAATGATGCTTGATAGGCTGCTTTACGAGCCAACAAAATGGTTTCCAATGATAAATAGTCAATAAAATTATAATTAGAATATTTTAATAATTGCATCGCTATCAAACGGGATAATTGCAAATTGCGGGTTTCAAAAGGAGCAAGTGCTGCCCATTCGTACATAAAATCAGCCATCGCAATGAGTGGATGTATTGATTTTCGTTCTAATAAAACCGTTGTTTTTTGAATCTGCTGTCTCAATTGTCCTAAAATATCTTGTGTAGGCGTTGCGCGAAATGAAATCAAATGTTCTTCAATGGTAAGCACCAATTTAGGAACAACATTTCTATATTTTTTAAAATCAATATTTGTATTTTGTGGCTCTAATTCAACATAGAGATATTCAATCATTTGATGTGTGAAAAGCGTTGTTGGATTTAAAACAATATGCAACGCATTTTGATACGCATTCAAGCGTTCAGGGGCT
This sequence comes from Bacteroidota bacterium, assembly GCA_039804385.1. Lineage (GTDB taxonomy): Bacteria > Bacteroidota > Bacteroidia > Chitinophagales > Saprospiraceae > JAAFJT01. Next base: position 2,948 of record JBDLWG010000090.1, on the reverse strand, counting down.
GCATTCACTACATTTTCGAGCTGCATCGAAGCAACTGCATTGTCGTTTGATGCGGTAATTTGAATATGCTTTAAATGCTCTGCCGATAAATTTTGCATTTGTTGAGACCATTTACCTTTAAATTCATCAATGAGACCAATTTGTTGAATGATTCGTTGACCATTTTGAAAATGGAAGGTTAATTTTTGCATGATGGATACTTTTATCAAGATGGTTTGAATTAGGATTTTTAGGATGAATTGGATTTTTTAGGATTTCATCCTAAAAAATCCAATTCATCCTAAAAATCCTAATTCAGCAATAATGGATAACAATTTTGTTTTAAAATATCTATAACGTATCTATATTTTATCGATAAAATCGCCACAAATCCAATGCCAATATCACAAGTATTGCTGAATGAATGTTTTATAATCATCCACATCCATCAAACGATACCCTTTTTGATGAAAAATATCCATTTCTGCTTGATTGGGAAAGGTAAAATAGTGGGCATCTGCCTCTTTTTGAGCGAAAAGGACAGGTTTTTGTTTTTTTTGAATTTGTTGAATCGTTGTCACAACAAGCGCAATACTGACAGGATATAAATTCAGAATATGCCAAAAGAGCGATTTATCCTTTTGAACAGGCAAATTAGAAAACCCAATAATGCCTCCATTATCAATTTGACCATCTTTGATATAATGCAAAGTTGTTTGTAACAAATCATCTCCGTTCATCAATGCCCGAAAAGTTGCCAAAACGCCCCGATATTGAGGCAATTTGCCAGAATGCAGGTTGATAATGCCATAGGTTGGGATTTTAATAAAAGCCTCTTTGAAAATTTTCCCGTACCGAACGGAGAGGATTAAATCGGGTTTTAAGGCTCGAATCAAGTCTAACGTTTGATTCGATTGTACCTCATTCAAACTTTCCATTGGAATAGTATATTTTTTAGATAATTCATTGAATGTCAATAATTTAGTATCTTGCAAATTGCGATTTTGACAATCCAATTGTGGAAATAAAATTTCGTTTGGCAAGGTTTGTTCAAAGAATTTTAAATTCCGCAAGGCTTCTGGAACAGGGGTTTCCACTTTTTTACCCACTTTATCCGATAAAAAAATGTTTTTCACTTCTTGATGAAGGTGTGGCAACAACAAATTTAAATGATAATTAGAAGCCAAATCTCGATTGGTAAAAATAATAAGGCGCATAACATCAATAGATTTTAAAATAAGATATGATTGGAATGATATTAATTGGAACGCGGATGACGCAGATTTACAAAATCAAAAGTAGCTGTTTTTTTATAAAACACTGATTATCAAACGTTTAGATAATTTAAGGTGCGTCAAGTTTGAAACTTGACGCACCTTTTGCGCTATTTTAGAAACCAAGGTGCGTCAAGTTTGAAACTTGACGCACCTTTTGCGCTATTTTAGAAATAAACGTTGTTCACTTATAGCCAATATGTTTTAATGATAAACCCCAGTATCGCTGCTGCAACAATGATAACAGGTTCTTGAATTTTCTTATATTGGGTCAAAATAAAGGCTGTCACTACTGCAAAAAGGACGGGTATCCAATCTATTTTCCCTGCTTTATTCACAAAAGTTTGATAGGCAATAATAGCAACCGCCCCTGTCAAAGCACCAATCACTGCCGCCGTAATCCCATCCACAAATGCTTTAATCGATTGATTTTTAGCAATTTTCTTAAAATAGGGTGCAGGAATCACGGTTAAAAGGTAGCAAGGCAAAAAAGTTGCCAACGCTGCAATACACGCGCCCGTCAAACCGCCGACCAAATAACCAATAAAACCCACCGTTATCACAACAGGCCCAGGCGTTATCATCGCTACTGCAACCGCATCTAAAAATTGCTTTTCATTCAACCAACCAAATTCTTGTACGACTCCGCCATGTAAAAAAGGCACAATTGCCAAGCCACTCCCAAATACAAAGGCACCTGCTTTGGTGAAAAACCATGCAATATTCCAAAGCGTTTTTGAATCTGTTGACCAAATGATATTTGGAATAAATAAAAATAAATAACCAGATTGTTTGGATTTTGTCCATTCAGGCGGTGCTTTGAGGAACATATACAGCAATCCCGAGCCAATGAAAACCCACAATTCTTCTTTTTGAGTGATGGCAGTCATCAAAAAGCCTGTCAAATAGAGCAACCATAAAAGCCAATTTTGTTGAAAAGAAGCCAAATTAAGTTTACCAATGGATTTCGTTGTCAATTTATACGCGCTGATACCGATTATGCCGATGACCGCAGCACCAACCCCATAAAAAATGGCTTGCATCCAATCCAAACCGCCAAATGCTTTGTACGCAATCCCCAAAATAAGTACCATGAAAAAAGACGGCAGCACAAAAGCAATGCCTGTCAACGTCGCGCCCCATACGCCATAATGCACATAACCGAGATAAATGCCCAATTGCGCCGCCATGGGACCAGGAGAAAGTTGCGCCAACGCCATTCCTTCTTTGTAATCCTCTTCGGTAATCCATTTTTTCTGTTCGACTAAATCGCGGTGCATATACCCGACCAAAGCCACTGGTCCGCCAAAACCTGCGTACCCTAATTTCAGAAAGTAAAGCACCAAATCTTTTAAACTGTAAGTTGGCATTGAATTTTGATTTTTTAATGAGCGTCAAAAATAAAATTTAATTTCGTTTTGGTGTCAATTTCGTGGATTTTTTTCACCAATTTTGCCATTAAAACGGTTGAAACATTCAATCATAAAAAAATCCGGGAAAGAAGGCATCTTCCAAATGGTCGATTTGAAAAGCGTCTCCGTGTAAAACGATTCCAATAATGTCAAATCGAATCGCGCCTTCATGCCCAATTTGCTCCATAAAAGCATTGGCGGCGCGAATCATCAATCGTTCTTTTTTGCGTTTGACGGCATCTTTGGGGGCATCAAAATCATCATTGGAACGCGTTTTGACCTC
>JBDLWG010000089.1:0-4319 GCA_039804385.1 Bacteroidota bacterium | reverse complement strand
GCAGGCATGTTTCAAAGCAGCATGGCTCCATTTCAAGCCACCGCATTGCCTTACAATTATTTGGACAAGTTTGAACCGCGTCAAGAACAGTCGCCGATTCAACGAAATATCCACCCCAATCTTAAAGCGAATTTATCATGGTATGCGAATGCCAGTCTCCGCGTCGAAACCTATCCTGAAAGTGCCAATGCGAGTAAGAATACGACGACATCTGGTGTGTATAGCATTGACCACCTCTTGCGATACGATAAAATGAGTTATAAAATCGGGGGCGGCATCATGCACCAAGATTTGCAAATCGTACAACTCAATTCGCCCTTTCTACATGTCAGTGCTGAACGGTCAATTGAGGAGCATTGGCGACTCTTGATTGGAGCCAATTATCGGTTCACCCAATCCAGACTCAATCCTATTCAATTAAATTATCAACATCCATATGACCCCCAAATACCACTGTCTCGTGACGACATATCCATTGCTATAAGAGAATATAATTCCCATTTTCAATCTTTTGGGGTAAGTACTGCGGCGGTGCATACGAAAAGAGGTTATATCGGATTGGGGATAAATCGTTTTTTTACAAATGAGCAGTTTAATACATTTAAAAAAAAGAATTTTACCGAATTTAATTTGCTTTGTCAAGCCCTTGTCTGGAAACGCTATAAATCCAACTTCGCCCTCAACAAAGAAATAGGCAGAAAAGAAGAAAACCCAAATCGCGGTTTTTTATCCAATGTAAATGTGAGCCTTGCGATGCGCTATCTCCGTACGGATAATAATTCTCTTTATAATTATAAAAAGAATTATCCACTATATGCACAATTGAGTTGTCGCACGACGCTTATGGAAAATTTGTGGATGGGCATGGGTTGGAATACGGCGAATCGGGTGCAATTCCAATTGGGTTTGATGAAACTGCCCATTTTTACCCAAGAGGTTGAAAATGAATATTATATGTGGTTTGCATACGATTTGCCGACGCAAAATACACCTTATCATGGGGTCGAAATCAATTTGGGTTATCATTTTTGAATTAGGATTTTTGGGATTTTGTAGGATTGATTTTAAGGATTTAAATCTTTAAAATCAATCCTAACAACAATCCTATAAATCCCAAAAATCCTAATTCAAAAAATCTATTTTACTTTTTTAAAACAGCAAAATGAAAAAATTAATTCTAATTATCTGTATATCAATCTTTTACGCCGATTTGCAAGCGCAAGATATTGCATGGCTTCTGGCTCCATCTTCGACTTATGAAAGCGTTACCCCCTTTTCAGAAGGCACTTCTGTCGTCCGAAAAGGCGGCAAATATTATTTTTTGGATAAACAAATGCGTTTATCATCAGACAGTTATCTTTATGCGTATCCGATGTCGCAAGGGATGGCATTGGTGCAGGAAACGCAGTTAGGGAAACGCTTGAATGCCCATTTATGGCGGTTTCGCCAAGATGAATCGCGTTATATTGGCGGCGAATACGAAGCAGGGCAATCCTTTCAAAACGGTTTAGCCGCCATCAAACGACATGGCGTTTGGGGCTTTATCAACTTGATTGGCGCAGAATCCATTATGTGTCAATATGCAGGCGTGCGTCCTTTTAACAGCAGTTGGACAGGCGGTGTGGCTCAAGATAATAAAACATTCATTATCAATACATTAGGCGCAGAAATGAGTACGCCCTATGCTTTCGTACAGGAATATTCAGAAGGTTTGGCAGCCGCTATCACCAAACAAGGTGACATTGCTTACATCGATACGTTGCGCCATGAGGTGATTCCCGCGCCGTTGAAACGCAACTATGGCGGTCGTTTTTCGGAAGGTTTGGCAGTCGTTTCGGACACATTGCCCAACTTATCCTACATCGACCGCACTGGGAAAGTCCTTTATTGGTACAAAGGCGGTACGGAAAAAGGGTCTCACCAAGGCAAAGACGTGACTGAAAATTTAATCCATGATTTACACACCTTTTCAGATGGCTTATCAGCCGTTCGGCAATTCGGGAAATGGGGTTTTATCAATCCGAATGGCATGGTGGTCATCCCGTTTCATTACGATGAAGTGACCCGTTTTTCAGAAGGATTGGCAGCCGTCAAGCAAAATGGACAGTGGCATTACATCAATAAAGCGGGTTACATCGCTTACCAAGGCAAAGAAGAACCTTTTTTGGAAGCGCAACCTTGTTCAGAACAATTGGCTTGGGTGCGCACGCATAAAGGTTGGGGTTTATTGGCAATTGGTGAAAAATTGGAAATCGTCGTTCACATGCCCTTCAAAGGCAGCATGACTCCCTTCAATACGACGATGAAAGCCCATATTTCCAGTCATCGCGCCTTGAAAACCGCTACTTGGATGCTCAATGGAACGATTGTAGCATCTCAGTCGTTCCCGAACAACACCTTTGAGGCGGATTTATCGACACTGCTCGACTTTCAATCGGGCAAAAACACGGTACGCGTCATCGCTCACAATGCTGCTACTGAAAAAATAAATGAATGTGTGATTTATTGCCATCCCAATCCAGTGAATGCGATACCCTATCAAGCGGTATTCGTGGCGAATAATGATTATCAAGATAGCAATACTTGGGGTTCTTTGGAGACGGATGAAGATGTATTGGGCAATCCAATCGCAGGAGCCGATAGTTTAGCATCGGTTTTGCACGAAAAGTATCAATTTCGACAAATTTTCATCGCACATAACGCTACTTTGGCGCAAATGCAATCGTTATTGCACGATTTGGAACAACAGCAGGATTCGATGATGCGGACGTTGTTTTTTTACGCAGGACATGGTGATTTTGAACCAACCAACAAACAAGCGTTTATGGTTCCAACAGACGCAAATGGACGGGATCATAAAACCCATTTAAGTGCGTCGTATTTTGCGCGAAAGGTAGAGTCGATGCCTTTGAAACACGTTTTGACAATGATAGATGCGTGTTATGGCGGCAGTTTCGTGTTAGATGTGCCACTCGAATCGGGGAGAGGCGGCAAGGTGGGTTCTAAAAAAACAATACCAGCAGATACCATTCCGCGAGGAACTATCACGGACAAAAAAAGGGAACATGCACAAGTTAATCTGTCAATAGACGCGAATGAACGCCTCAAATCTCGTTTGTGTATCGCCAGTGGACACCGCGTCGAAGTACCCAATACCAGTGATTTTATCATTGCGTTTCTTAGACAATTAATTGAAAATCAAGATATTAACTGTCGAGCAGGAACGATGTTTGAACGATTCAAAGCCACTTTTGGAACCACCGCGCCTGTACCGCAATATGGTATTTTGCCGAATGCAGGCAGTGATGGCGGCGATTTCATTTTTCGGAAGCAGCCTCTGTCCCCAAGCGCTTTTGTCCGAGAATGAGGAGCATAGCGGATACAAGATGGGGTGATGGATGTACGGATTCAACGGATTTTCACCCGATTTTCACGGATTTCTTGATTTTGAAAAGGTTCAATACGCGATTTTATACTTTGCGTCGGTTGATTTTGGATACTATTGGAACGCGGATGACGCGGATTGAGCGGATTCGCACGGATTTTTTTTTTGAAGTTCCGTGCAAAATTTAGGAAAAATCCGTGAACATTCGCCCAATCCGCGTTATCCGTGTTCCCATTGTATCGCAAAAGCATCCGACGCAAAGTATAAGTAAAAAATCCGTATGAATCCCGTGAAAATCCGTTCAATCCGTACATCCATCACTCCTTTTTTTGTTGTTCCGTACCTCAGTAGATAGGTAAGTAGTTGAAATGAAAGAACCCTTCAATTTCAAACAGAAGTAGTTGAAAAAAGTGCGGCAAGTTGCAACTTGCCGCACTTTGTGCTTGATTTTTGAGGTTGAGTTGAAAACGAATTGGTGGAAAAAAGTGCGGCAAGTTGCAACTTGCCGCACTTTGCGTTTGATTTTTGTTTTTCAATCCTTTATTAATTTAAAGATCTTTAATGTCGCTCCACGATTTAAAGCGCAATGGTTCTATAAAATTTGCTTCTAAATACACGACATTCACCGCTTTATCGGTCGCTTGCCGTTCTACATAATTTTTAATGACAGTTATCAACATGTCAATCACCAACATCGTCAAGGGGTCTCCATCCTTATTCGGATTCAACAACTTATCGGCTCTTTGGTGAAAATGATTGTTGCAATGCACTTGCGCACCCTCAAACATCCGATTATACGTGTTGGAAAACGCAGCAGGATTTTTAACAATGCGTTTACGTCCCGAAGGAGTCGTGATGTCAATTTTTAATTGGTCTAAAATCCCATCAAATTTAAATTGACTTTGTTTATAGGCAATTTTCAATTGATTCATTT
>JBDLWG010000088.1:0-2642 GCA_039804385.1 Bacteroidota bacterium | reverse complement strand
AAACATGAGTGAAGAAAGTTATATGTATAAAAAAACGCAGAAATTGTTAGATTTTGGCGTTCAGAAAGTTATTTGGATAACGTCAGCATCTAAAAAAGTCATGGTAGCAACCAGTGTTGATGATTGGCGAATCATATCGTGGGATAAAACGATTGAAATTTTAGACCAAGTAACGTTCAATGTGGGACAATATTTGCATCAACAAGGCATTGAGCTGGACAAATAAAGTTTGGGGAAAAGAAAACGTCCAGATAGAGCAAAATTTAAAAAAATTATTTTTTTAAATTTTGCTCTATTTACCCCTTCTACTGGCGCGAATCCATCCCCAAACCTTAATTTGTGACAGCATTAACAGAGCAACATCTCAAAAAGACTCAAACAGTATAGGGCAAGTTGCAAAGAAACGCGCCTTACCATTTGAAAATAAGACCATTAAATAATCGAACTGCGCATTAACGATATGTATATCAATCCATTGGAACATCCAGAATTAAAACGGTTCAAGTATAGAGACTTGAAAATCTATGCTTCAACGGAATGGTTGGCGGACAATAAAAAGAAGTATCGCCAAGTTTTTGACCGTTACGAAACAACGTATATCTACGCCGAATTGTCGTTGTACAATAAACTTTTCGACGGGGACGATTGGGAAGTGGATGTGGAATTGCGTTGTTATGCCTTGAAAAAGGGTAAAACGGAGCTTTGTTCGCTGCCTTTCAAACGAAAAGTGAGCAAATACGATAATACCATTTATGTCCGTGAGGGCTGGGGCAATAAAAAAGAGGGTGTTTTTTGGAAAAAAGGCACGTATTATTGGGAGGCTTTCGTCGAAGGCGAGAAAGTGGCGACCAAATATTTTTACATTGAGGATGCGGGCAAAGAGATTTTAGCTCATGAAAATCCGTATATGGAAGTGCAGTCGTTGCGCTTGTACGAAGGTCCGTATGATGATATTCCTGAAGCGGAGCGCGTTTATTATAAAACATTCGGTTCAGAGGAAACGCGTTACATTTATGCAGAAATTTGTTTGCGCAACTTAAATCCTAATAAAAGTTGGCAATGTGAATTATTTACCAAATTTTATAATGACGCAAGAGAGTTGAAAGGGCAAGTCGTACGCCTACATCGCGTGGAACGAAAAGACGAATTGATTAGTATTACCGCAGGTTGGGGCAGCAATGTCAAAGGTTCTTGGCGGAAAGACCGTTATACTTGTGAAGTTATTTTTATGGATAAATTATTGGCACTCGTTCCGTTTGATGTGGGTGAGGAATTTGAAGAAGGCTTATTAGCGATTAATTTGCCGAATCAAATTGCGCCGATTTTGGTCGAATCAGAAGATACGCCCGACCAAACCTTTGAAGATGTGATGATAAAATTGGATTCATTGATAGGTTTGCGGGAAATCAAGTTAAAAGTCCGTGACCATGCGAAATATATTCAATTTTTACAATTGCGCCGCGATAAAGGTTTTGATGAAAAGGAGCAAATCAATGTGCACTCTGTTTTCACGGGCAATCCGGGAACGGGAAAAACGACGGTGGCACAAATGATGGGGCGTTTGTATAAAAAAATGGGCTTGTTATCGAAAGGACACGTTCATGAGGTCGATAGAGTTGATTTGGTCGGTGAATATATCGGTCAAACGGCTCCAAAAGTGAAAGAAGCGATTGAAAAAGCTCGCGGTGGAGTGCTTTTCATTGATGAAGCGTATTCTTTGGCGCGGAGCAATGACGATACTAAAGATTTTGGTCGCGAAGTGGTTGAGATTTTGGTGAAAGAAATGAGCAATGGTGCAGGCGATTTGGCGGTAATTGTAGCGGGTTATCCCAAAGAGATGAAACATTTTATTGATTCTAATCCGGGTTTAAAATCGCGTTTCAAACTCTTTTTTGAATTTACAGATTATTTGCCCCAAGAATTGGCGCAAATTGCGGATTATGCGTGCCTTGAAAAGACGGTTGTGTTAAGTCCTGCTGCGAAACGGCGCATTGAAGACATTATTGTGGAAGCGTATCGGACGCGGGATCGCAGTTTTGGCAATGCGCGATTTGTGTATGATTTGATTGAGCAAGCGAAAGTGAATTTGGGATTACGTATTATGTCTATGGATAATCCGAAAGGGTTGAGCAATGATGAAATGTCGTTAATTCAAGCGATGGATGTTGAAAAAATCCAATTCAAACCGAAACGCGAATTGCCCAATATTCCTGTTGATGAAGCCTTGTTGAAATCAAGTTTGGAAGAGTTGACGCATTTGATTGGAATGGATAAAATCAAGGAGCAAATTAGTGAAATGGTTCGCTTGGTTCGTTACTATCGGGAGACTGGAAAAGATGTATTAGGAAGTTTTTATCTACATACCGTGTTGATTGGCAATCCGGGAACGGGTAAAACAACGGTTGCACGGATCTTAGCGAAAATCTATAAATCATTGGGCGTGTTAGAACGCGGTCACATGGTGGAGACGGATAGACAAGGTTTGGTAGCGGGTTACGTTGGTCAAACGGCAATTAAAACGGCTGCGAAATTGGATGAATCGGTTGGCGGCGTGTTGTTTATTGACGAAGCCTACGCGCTTACGTCGCATGGCAGCAGTACGCATGGCGATTTTGGCGATGAAGCAATTCAAACCATTTTGA
>JBDLWG010000087.1:0-8148 GCA_039804385.1 Bacteroidota bacterium | reverse complement strand
TGCCTCCTATCAAATTGTTTTAAAAGGCAATACCGATGCAGATGGTAAGGATGATTATAATCAAAAATTGTCTTTGCGGCGCACGCAATCGGTCTCGGCGTATTTAGTGGCGCAAGGCGTTCCTGCCAGTGCTATTTCGACTGCCGCTTTTGGCGAAACCCAACCGATTGCTGATAATGCGAGTTTGACAGGCAAACAAGCCAATCGTCGGGTTGATATTTTGGTCAACTATATGATTGAAAATCAAGCGGTTACGCAAGCAGAGCCAACAGGTGATTTGGAAACATTGTTCAAATCCTTGGCACTTGCGCCCCAAGTTTTCCAATTCAACAATGATAGAGATACGATTTTTGTTTGCGCGAAAGGCTCCATGTTGACCTTAGAGGCGGGCAGTTTTGACCTGCCGAAAGGGTCGATTGTGACCCTTCAAGCCAAAGAAGTATTATCTAAATCGGATATGTTACTCGAAAATCTGACCACGACTTCCAACCGACAATTGTTGTCGAGTGGTGGGATGATGCACGTAGCCGCCTTTTATGAAAATGGTGCGCCGATGGGTTTGAAATCCGATAAAGCATTGAAAATCAGCATTCCAACCCCGAATTATGATGCTAAAATGCAGTATTTCAAAGGGAGCCGCACCGAAACGGAGCAATCTATCGATTGGGCGTTGATGGCAGATGCAGGTATTGCCAATGAAGCAGGTACGAAATTCATTGATTTTCCAGAATATCGCCGCGTTTCCTACAATTTGCCCCGTGATTTTGAGGATAATTTGGCTTTAAAAATCTATGCACGGGAAAAACGGTTTTGGCATGAGAACTATTACAATTATTTTTTGGGTCAATTGTCGGATACTTGTGGCAAATTATATAACGAAAAAATTGCCTATAAACCTGCTGATACGACTCGGCGGGTGGTGCTGCATCAGCCTGATGGTTTTTGGGAGCATGTTCAAAACCTTTTTTCCCGTAGAAAAGATACGTTGACTTCGATTCGCCCTGCTCGCACGACGAAATCGTATGAAATTTTGTCTGATTTGTCGCCCAAATGCAATGCGTTAGCCGATTTAGGCAAAAAACAACATGCAGAAACCTCGAATTGGCTTGTTTTGGACCAATCCGTGCGCAAAGATATGTATGATTTGTTGGAAAAAGCGTTTGGAGTCACCGAATTGCCTGCGTTACGGGCGCGGTTGAAAGCAAAAATCCTTGATTTTGAAGAACAACGTGCTGAATATTTGCAACGAAATACGCTTTTTCGTCAGAAAATGAATTCTAAACAAGATACATTTTATGCGTTCTATCTCCAAAAACGCAAAGATTGGTATCAAAAACAGGATGAAGCGATGGATAAAGCGATGACCGCAGGTGGATTTAAAAAAGAAAACTTAAGTTATTACTTGTTCAAAACCAATGAGTTAGGTTGGGTCAATTGCGATTTTTTCGTTCAAAACCAAGAGGCAGTGACGGTAGAAGTGGGTTTGAAAAAGGATAAAAATTTGGATGCCAAAATCGTTTTCAAAGACGACATGGTAGCCATGAGCGCGAATGGCTATGGGGCGGATGTGGCGTTTACAGGCGTTCCGAAAGGGCGTAAAGCGTGGTTGGTTTTGATGGATTTCAAAGAAAATCGCCCGCGTTTGGCATTGCAAGAGATTGAAGTGGGGCAACCGGTGCCTGCTGCTGAATTTCGGTCGATGTCCATTGCGCAAATTCGGCAGGCATTGACGCAGTTAAACTAATAAACCCAAGTTGCGCAGTATCGTTATTTGAATTAGGGAAAATTAGGAATTAAGTGGTTAATCATCCACAACGTTTGGAGGGTTTCAAACCCTCCAAACGTTATACTACCCTGAAAATCAACCTTTTAGCCTGTATTTTTTGTCGATTTTTAAACTTTAATTACACAATATCTTTTTTATACTATTTTATTGTATGATACAATTTGAACTATTGCCAATCCTTGATATAATGATTGATTTATATGAAAAACCAATCGGTGCAGCGCGTTTTCAAGCCTATTTGAAACAATTACAAGGCGATACCAAAAGCGATTTGGTGTTGCCGATTGGTGGTTTTAATCCAATGGCAAAACCTCATTTGGTTGAAAAATTAGCGGAACTCAAAGCCATTCAAGCAGAAACAATTATACAAAAAACATTATTTGATTTAAATCAATCGTTTAAAAGAGAAACTTCTGTAACGATATTCAAAGTCGCCTTGAATGTTGCCGATGATTTGGAAGGCAGTTGGACGAATCGTTTTACGACGGATTATGACAGCAAATTTAAATTAAACGCATTGGTCAAACGGCAATTTTGTACGCCTTTTTTATGGTCAAGCGAATCGTATTCAGCCGATTTAGTGCAGGAACGCACGTTGGAAAGTGCGCTTCGGACGCTACATTGGCTCAAACACCCCAAGCCCAAGACGCTTCAAGAGCATGCGAACCAAGAAATTTTTGCTGCGCCCCGAAAAGAAAAATCGCTTTTCGCAAAATCTGAACTTTTTACAAAACATTGTCAATCAGATAGTTATGCTATTGTTTTTAATTTTTTGTATGGGGATGAAGCGTCTATTGCATTAGGATTGCCTGTTTACTAATTGGATCATTCGCCCGTTTAGGGGTGCAAAAAAAGAACTGTCTCTAAACTTTTTGGATGCGTCTGGTGTTTTAAATTCTTAAATCCATCACTATGACAAACGATTCTACCACAAACAAAACAGGCGAGTGGGAAAGTTTGGGAAACGCGGGATTTTCATCCTTTTTTTGCGCATGTACCGCCTGAATTTCTGGTTCATATTCCAAATTACCGATTCTTGTTGACCAATGTGCAACGCGAGCCGCCTACCAAAATTTTGGGGTTGCCCGAAGATAATTTGTTGCGAGCTTTGTTTTTAATGTTCCAATGCAACGAAGATGAGGAAAAAATCAAACAATATTTTGCGGAGATTTTTAAATTCTACCAAAATCAACCCCATTTGCAACTGGTTCTACAAACCTATTTGTTGTATATTATGGCATCATTCAATATGACCATTGAACAAATTTTGGCATTAATGGATTCTATTTCACCTCAATCAAAAAAAGAGATTATGACAACATATGAAGTATTGGTCGCAAAAGGCGAAATGTAAGGGATTGCAAAAGGCGAGAAATTACATTTACTTAAAACGATTTGGGATGCACACTTGCTCAAAATGCCGATTGGTAGTATTGCGGCATTGTTTAAAATGGCTCCGAGCATGGTGAATAAATGGCTGAAACGCTTTGAATGGATGCAAGAAGGCGAATCTGAAGGCTTAACACCTGTCGAAATCATGCTCAAAGTGAATGAATTAGCTGCCGAACCTGCGGTGACGGAGTTAGAGGTGGTCACTTTATTAGCGTTTTTCAAGGAGCAGCCTGCGCCGAAAACCAAGAAAAAACGGGTTAAAAAAGATTGATTTGAAGTCGTTATAAACATTTGCAAAATAAAATTTGGCTTTGTCATGCCGAAAGAATCTTTTATGCTTTTGAAAGGTTCCTTCGGAAGGACAAAAAGGCATCAAGCAGGAACGATTTCTGCTTGATGCCTTTTTGTCCTTCCGAAGGAAAGCCATTATTCCACTTCTACGTGCATGATGCTATCATCCACCAAAATGCGCCCGCAATGTTCGCAAGCCACTATTTTTTTATGTAATGTAATTTCCAATTGCAATTGTGGGGGAATCCGATTGAAACAGCCACCACAAGCATCCCGAATCACCGTAACCACCGCTAAACCATTGCGATACGAAGTCCGAATTTTATCATATGATTTCAATAAACGTTCTTCAACGCCTTTGCGCGCTTTTTCGATTTTACGCCGCAATTTGTCTTCCTCCTTCTCCGTTTTTTCGATAATCTTTTGTAACTCAATTCTTTTCGTATCTAAATCTTTTTGCTTCATCGTCAATCGTTTTTGCGCGATTTCGACTTGTTCGCGTTTGCCTTCGATGCCTCTTTGCGCTTCGCGCATGCGCTTCTCCGCCAATTGAATATCCAACGATTGCAATTCAATTTCTTTATTGAGTGCGTCGAACTCTCGATTATTTTTGACATTATCGAGTTGTTTTTTGTATTTGTCAATAAACTGCTCGGCATCTTTCATGTTGCTGCGCTGTTTGCTGATTTCGATTTCAAACTCTCGAACATGGCTATTGCCTTTTTCGATGCGAGTGGTCAACCCTGCGATTTCGTCTTCTAAGTCGCCGACTTCCATCGGTAACTCGCCTTTTAAGACGGAAATACTATCCAACTCACTATCAATCAATTGGAGTTCATATAATTGTCTCAACTTTTGCTCGGTCGAAAGTTCTTTACCTTTTGCCATACGAGGAATAATTTAGAATTTTGGATTACCTATCTATCTAACTACGATTGCACTGACGCAGCTCGCCGCAGTAGAGCATTTGCTTGAGATTTGCGGGAAGTTACCGTGCAGTACCTTTGTTCTTGACAGTTTTTTTTAATATTTATTACCTATCGAAATAAAGCCACATTTAACATAAATAACTCATTAAATTTAATATTTTTAGGCAGCATATAAATACAATTTGTATTAATTAAATATTTGTATTTTGCTTTATCTCAATAATCTTGCAATACGCTACATCAGTAGTCGGTCTATCTAATAATGTTGGGTGATTTTTTTTCTAATAATTGATTATCAATACTTTGAATAGATTTTCAACCAATAGTATTAACTTGACTAACTATTAAATTAAGAAAAGGAAGCTATATTTATTTGTATAAATTTTATGAGATAATCATAAATAGCGTTCCTAATATTATCAAATTTTTCTACTAAAAAATCATCATTTGCTGCCTCTTTTTTAGATAATGCTAATAATTGGTTAAGCGACTCCATTTTTAAACGAGCAGCTAATTTTGTTAGTTTTTTATAAGTTAATTGGTTGACACTTTCATTTTCGCAATAGTAAAAGCATTCGCAAAAATAATAAACATCTAATTCTAAACTTGAAAATTGTCTACCTAATTTACTACTCTCTTCGAGAACTGTGAAAATACGCCCAATCTTATCTTCTGCATTACTCTTTCCCATTAAGATTTTTGCTGTAATAGATTCATTTTGCACTAATAGACTTTCGGCTGCTTTGTGCACATCAAAATTATAATCTTGCAATAAGAGACTTGCCTGTACTAAACTAATCCCTTTTTTTTGAGATAACTGGGTTGCTAATTCTGATTTTATTTTTGATTCTGCACAATCAATATCTAGTTTACATTCTTTCAAAATTTTATTACAAATTTCTACGCTAATCGGATACTTATTTCGTAATTGCTGTATAAGTACGGTTTTGGACGGTGATTTCATTATTAAAATTTAACATTATTTAAAAAATATTTTTCTGGTGCCTGTTTTGAATATTAAAATATTTTGATTATTTTTAATATCTTTTTGTATGTGAATTTGAAGATGTGGTATAAAACTATCTATGTCCTGAAAGGGGTTATGATTTTTTAGTGAAGTGACACCTGCGGCTGTCAACAAGTGAGTTACGCCTATACTTTTTACCATCTCTTGGATTTTTTTAATTTCTGCTGGCGTTAATGGACGAACTACATTAATTGGAATATCATCTACAGTTTCAGTAAACTCCCACGAATCAAAACGTCGAAACTCAAATATATTGTCCCAATGATAATAGTTTTCCACGATAGTGGTACCTGTTTCAATATCATACGGACGAAAATATTTTTTGGCACCAGTAGAATTAAAACCATCTGAATTTCGGACTCCCCAGCTTAAAAATAAGCCTAAAAAGAGTTCTTCAGCTTCAGGTTTTGTATTTACAGTTACGGTCTTTTTACCAATCTCCAGTTCATGCGCAGCCAGTTTGACGGTAGAATTAGTCCATTTAATTTGCCCTAATATTAGGGTAGGTATAGACAGACAAAACTGTAAAATAAATAATCTTAGTAATAGAGCATTCATACTAAATGTTTATGATAAATAATCAAAGGGATAATTTTACTAAACAATTTTTACTAAAAAACCAAAACTTAACAAAAATTGGGCGAAATTATAAATATTTTACTGGATTTGTATCTTTTTTCGTGGAAAAAACATTTATTTTTGTAAAATTATTTTGCAAAGCGGTTTTCAACAGGTCTATCGTGTATTGTTCGCTCTCGAAATGCCCAATATCGGCAATAACGATTTTGCCATCCGCATCAAAAAATTCGTGATATTTAAAATCAGCCGTTACAAACACATCCGCGCCTGCACCGATCGCATTGCCCAATAAAAAACTCCCCGAACCGCCACAAACCGCGACACGTTGCACGCGTTTCCCGCGCAATGCCGTGTAACGAACCACTCCCGCATTCATTTTTTGTTTGACTAATTTTAAAAAATCCATTTCTGAAAACCCATTTTCAGGGTCATAATCGCCGACAAGTCCTGCGCCAACCGTCTGATTTTCATTTTCCAAAACCGTTAAAAAATACGCCACTTCTTCATAAGGATGCGTTTGACGCATGGTTTTCAAAATTTTATGTTGTAAATGCGCTTCTAAAACAACTTCAATTCGGTCTTCCATCACGGTTTCGGATTCATTTAACGTGCCAATGTGGGGATTCGCATGACGGACAGGGCGAAAAGTGCCAATGCCAGTCGTCCGAAAACTACAGTTTTCATAATCGCCAATTTGTCCCGCACCTGCGGCATAGAGCGCGTTTAAAAGCGTTTGCGTATGCTCAACAGGCACAAAAACCGTCAAATGCATCAACGTTTGTCGTTTCGGCACAAGAATTTTAAGGTTTTTCAAACCAAGTCGTTGCGCAATTTGTTGATTCACCCCATTTTGCAACATATTATCCAAATTGGTGTGAATCGCGTAAATTGC
This sequence comes from Bacteroidota bacterium, assembly GCA_039804385.1. Taxonomy (GTDB): domain Bacteria; phylum Bacteroidota; class Bacteroidia; order Chitinophagales; family Saprospiraceae; genus JAAFJT01. The sequence goes on along the minus strand of JBDLWG010000087.1, from coordinate 1,252 downwards.
AATATCGTTTTTAATGGCTTTTAAAACAATACGTTCTACATAATTTTTTCCATTCAAGCGTTTCAACCCGCGAAAAACAATCGGATGATGTGCCACAATTAAATTACAATGATGTGTAATCGCTTCATCTATAATACTTTCGATGGAATCTAAACAAATTAAAACGCCTGTAAGGAGCGTATCGGCATTCCCTGTAATCAAACCTGCATTATCATAACTTTCTTGATACGCAGGTGGCGCAATGGTTTCTAAAAAACCAATAATATCTTTGATTTTCATATTTAAAAATTTTATAATTTAGGTTATAAATCGAATCTCAGTACATGACAAAAAGGGAATTGGGGTGATGGATGTACGGATTTAACGGATTTAACGGATTTTCACGGATTGGGAGTTCTAAATCCGTAAAAATCGCGTGAAAATCCGTTGAATCCGTACATCCATCACCCACATTTCCTTTTTGTCATGTACTAAGAAACCGAATATGATTTTGCGGAGTTCGTTTAACGACTAATTTTTGTTGGGCTTGATAGGCGTTCAACACATCATCAAAGGTTTGCGTTTTTTTCAAAAAGGGAATGACTAAATTCCATTGAGCAACCTTATCCAAATCGAAACACCAAAACATATTCATTAAAGGATTAATCCATAAAAGGCTCCCTTCTGTTTTCGGAATCAAATGCACATTGCCATATTCGCCCCGCGCCGCCGAAATCACAGACGAATTGACCACACTCGTCCCTACTGCGTCTTTATGATTTTGGGCAAAAAGCACTGATTTTTCATAAAAATCATACCCATCCATGCCTTGCAATAGGGCGCAACTGCCCAAAAAGGCTTTGATTTTAGTCAATGCCGCAATGTTTTCCAAAATATCACCATAAAAAATATCTCGTTCCGTCCCAAAACCTAAGCAAACTAAATATTTATCCACGTTTTTCAATTCATGGACTGCCGCAATAGATAACACATCTTCTATAAGTGTACCTTGTTCATTTTCATCGCCTTTGATGAGGCTATCAACTCCGCCATCCACCAAAACGATGGTATCAATCTCGTATTTTTGAATCAATTGTTGATAACTTTTCACCATCGGTTGCACGCCTGTGCGTTCAAAACACCAAATTGGAGGTTTATCAGGATAATGATGGGCGAGAAATTCGACTAAATGTTGCTCGCAAGCATGAATGGGTTTCTCGGTTTTAGCAAGGGAGAGGCGTTTTAAAAAACCACTATTGGTGGAGCCAATGCC
>JBDLWG010000086.1:0-8628 GCA_039804385.1 Bacteroidota bacterium | reverse complement strand
GGAATTGATTTGATAGAACAGCCGATTGCCAAAGAAAATATCGAAGGATTGGCTCGATTGACCCAAATGTTTCGTGTGCCGATTATGGCAGATGAATCTCAAAGTGATTTGCAAGCATCGTTCCAATTAGCAAAATTGCGTTCCGCAGACGTGTGGGCATTGAAAATTGGCAAAGCGGGCGGTTTATACAATGTGTTGAAAGCGGCGGCGATTGCCGAAGCTGCGGATATTAGCCTCTATGGAGGGACGTTATTGGAAGGCACGATTGGTTCGGTTGCGTCGGCTCATGCGTTTAGCACTTTGAATACGATGTTGTGGGGTACGGAATTGTTTGGTCCGTTATTACTCACGGATGATATTGTCATCAATCGGGTAGAATTTTCAAACGCCCGTATGCGTTTGCCACAAGGGGCAGGTTTGGGCTTGGAGTTGGATTTGGATAAACTTGATTTTTATAGACGGGATGGAAAAAAACGAATCATCGTTTTGTAAAAAGTCTGAATTAGGATTTTGTGGATTTTTAGGTTTTTTTTGTACAAAAAATCTTAAAAATCCACAAAATCCAATAAATCCTAATTCAAACAATCGCATTTTAACAAAATTTTTATCATTTAATTTGTAATTACAATGCTATTTCAGGTAGAAATGACCGTCAATATCCCTTTTAACATGGATAAAGATTATGTCAATGTTTTAAAAGAAAAGGAAAAAGCGATGTCCCAAGCCTTGCAACGCAGTGGCAAATGGGTGGATATCTGGCGCGTTGTAGGCAAATATGCCAATATCAGCCTTTTTAATGTTGAAAATCCTGGCGAATTGCACGATATTTTGAGCCAATTACCCTTATTTCCGTTCATGGACGTGAAGGTGACAGCCCTTTGTCAGCATTATTCCGCTATTAAAAATATTGATAAACCCATTGCTGCCCCTTCGAGTGTTGCCTCTAATGGGGCTTCCCAGAATGGCAGTGCATCCAATCATCCTTCCAATAAAAAAGAAGTTATGACAAGACCTCAATTAGACGCGCTTCTGGCTAAAATTGAAAGTACCGAAGACGCAAAAAAAGGCAATCCGCGTGTCAAAACCATTGTCAACCGAATCGTTCGGGATTTATTCTATACGATAGAGGATTTGGACATTCAACCCGATGAATTTTGGACGGCGATGGATTATTTAACCCAAGCGGGTCAAAATAATGAATGGGGACTGATTGCTCCCGGACTTGGTATTGAGCATTTGCTCGACCTGCGGATGGATGAAGCAGAAGTACAAGCCGGACTGACGGGCGGTACACCCCGCACGATTGAAGGCCCCCTTTATGTAGCAGGCGCACCTGTCGTCAGGGGTTTTGCTCGGTTAGACGATGGAACGGAGGAAGACAAAGGTGAAATTGTATTCATGCAAGGTCAAGTGTTTGATACGCAGCAGAAGCCGATTCCGTATGCCCAAGTGGAAGTTTGGCATGCCAATTTGCAAGGTTTTTACTCCTTTTTCGGACCCCCACAAACGCCTTTTAACTTGCGTCGAACCATCATCACCGATGAAAATGGACGGTATCAATTCCGCAGCATTATGCCAAGTGGTTATGCCGTACCGCCGAATGGTTCAACGGATGTTTTGTTACAGGCTTTAGGTCGTCATGGAAATCGCCCTGCGCATATCCACTTTTTTGTAACGGCAAAAGGGTATCGCAAATTGACCACCCAAGTCAATATTGATGGAGACCCGTATTTGTGGGATGATTTTGCTTTTGGTTCGCGGGAAGGTTTGGTGCCGCCTGTCAAACGCATTACGAATATAGCAGAAGCTCAATTGAAATATGGTATCAACCGAAAAGTGGCTTCGATTGATTTTAATTTTAATATGCACCCTGAAAAAACAGGCGTATTTAAAACCGATGTCGAAAGAGCGCATAAACCCGCAGATGCTTAATGTTTTCTAAAATTTAAATGGTACGAATATGAAAAACAGCATGACAAAAGCGAAGCTCCAATCGATGGTTCGAGACGACCCAAAGACGGGGCAATACCAATACAAACGTGAAATCTTTACCAATGAGGAGTTATTCGAGTTGGAAATGAAGCACATTTGGGAAGGCAATTGGGTTTATTTGGCGCATGAAAGCCAAATCAAGGAGGTGAATGACTATTTTACGACTTATATCGGTCGTCAACCAGTGGTCATTACCAAAAATAAAAGCGGTATATTGAATTGCCTTATCAATGCATGCAGCCATCGCGGAGCGATGTTGTGTCGTTACAAAAAAGGAAATAAGGCTACTTTTACCTGCCCTTTTCATGGTTGGACGTTCAATAATTCGGGCAAACTCTTGAAAGTAAAAGACCCTCATGATGCGGGTTATCCCGAACAATTCAATTGTGATGGTTCCCATGATTTGAAAAAAGTAGCCCGCTTTGAGTCTTACAAAGGTTTTTTATTTGGGAGTTTGAACGCAGCTGTCAAACCGTTGGCAGAGCATTTGGGCGAGACGACCAAAATGATTGATATGATTACGGACCAATCTCCACAAGGTTTGGAGATTTTGAAAGGCACTTCGTCGTATATTTACGAAGGCAATTGGAAACTCCAAGCGGAAAATGGGGCAGATGGCTATCATGTCAGTGCGGTGCATTGGAATTATGTAGCCACCACGAATCGCCGCAAAACGGGTGAATCCAAATCCGAAATCAAGGCAATGGATGCCAGCAAATGGGCAAAGCAAGCGGGTGGATTCTACGCGTTTGAACATGGGCATATCCTCTTATGGACGGCTTGGGCAGACCCAACGAATCGCCCTGCTTATGCTCAATTGGCGGAATGGACTGAAAAATTTGGCGAAGCCAAAGCGCGGTGGATGGTTGGCAATTTGCGGAATTTATGCCTTTATCCCAATGTATTTGTGATGGATCAGTTTAGTACGCAAATCCGAATGTGGCGACCTATCAGTGTCGATAAAACGGAAGTGACGATTTACTGTTTCGCGCCGATTGGGGAATCGGGTGAAAGTCGAGCGCATCGGATTCGCCAATATGAAGATTTTTTCAATGCGAGTGGAATGGCTACGCCCGATGATTTGGAAGAGTTTAGAGCTTCTCAAAGTGGTTTTGCGGCGCGGAATATGGAATGGAATGACATCTCTCGGGGGGCGAAACATTGGGTCGAAGGGGCAGACGAAAATGCTCAAAGTATCCATATGAAACCCTTGTTGAGTGGGGTTAAAACCGAAGATGAAGGTTTGTTTATGGTGCAACATAAGTATTGGATGGAGCAAATGGTAGAAGCCATTACAGAAAAATAACGCGTTTAGACTTTAAATGCTATCAAAAATGAATGATTTTTTAAAAATACAGGCTTTCCTTTTCGCCGAAGCAAGAGCCTTAGACGATAGACAATTTGATGAGTGGCTGGAGTTTTATCACCCAGATTGTCCCTTTTATATGCCCAGTTGGGACGATGATGACCAATTGACAACCGACCCACAATCGGAAATGTCATTGATTTATTATGCCACCCGTTCAGGCATTGAAGACCGCGTTTTTCGCATCAAAACGGAACGTTCCAGTGCGAGTATGCCCGAACCGCGTACGAACCACAATGTTCACAACATCGAAATTATGGGAACCAAAGGCAATGAAATTCAATTGCGTTTCAATTGGACAACCCATAGTTTTCGGTATAAAGTGGTGGATGTTTATTTCGGTACGTCGTTCTACACGTTGGTTCCAAACGGCGATAGCTTTTTAATTACGAATAAAAAAGTAATACTTAAAAACGATTATATACGGCAAGTGATTGACGTATATCACCTTTAACCCTTTCGGATTTCGGTAATCATTCCGAAATCCGAAACTTGACAGCTTCTTATGGCAACGATTGCTTTAAATTTTGAAGACGGCTACACCCGCATTATCAAGGGGCGTGCGGGTGATACGGTAGCGAATGCAGCCTTTGGCGCGAAAATTAATATCCCTTTGGATTGCAATGATGGGGTTTGTGGCACTTGCAAATGTCGTGTTAGAAGTGGTAGCTTTGATATGGGTGATAACTATATTGAAGATGCCATCACCGACCAAGAAATCGCACAAGGCTTTGCATTAGCCTGTCAGATGGTTCCACAATCGGATATGGTCATTGATATTTTGGCAAGTTCAGCCGTTTGTAAAGTTAAAAATGAAACTTTTGCTGCGACGATTCAAAAGAAGGAATTTTTATCGACTGAAATTGTAAAACTCACGATGAAAGCAGTTGATGGGCGCAAAATCACTTATTTGCCCGGTCAATACGCCCATATTGAAATTCCTCATTCAGGTGGCAAAACCCGTTGTTTTTCGTTTAGTGGTGTTACTGGTACGGATACTTTAGAATTTATCATTCGGATTTTGCCGGATGGTTTATCGTCCAATTATCTTAGAACCCATGCCCATGAAGGCGAAACGCTTTCTATAACGCTGCCATTTGGTCGTTTTTACTTACGCGACATCACTGCGCCCACCTTGTTTTTTGCGGGTGGAACAGGTATTGCCCCCTTTTTGGCGATGTTGGAACGCCTTCATGCAACAGGCGGTGTCAAACACCCGATTCACCTATTCTATGGTGCAACTACGGATGAAAATTTGGTAGAGTTAGCGCGTTTGGATGCTTTTAAATCCAAACTCCCCTTTCAATATCAAACCTGTGTTTCCAATGAAAAATCGGAAAAACACGCACAAGGATTTGTAACTCAATGGATTGATAAAAAAGTTTTGGGTACAACCGCTTATGATATGTACATTTGCGGTCCCCCACCAATGGTTGATGCCGTTAAAAAGAGCATCCAAATGGCAGGAATCCACTCCATCCATTTTTATGAAGAAAAATTTATGACTTAGCTAAACCCCGTTTTTAAAATAAATGGACAAAATATTTCCCAATCGGTTCAAAGATAAAGTGGTAGTGGTGACGGGTGCAGGGCAGGGCATTGGCAAAAATGTCGCTTTGCGCATCTGCCAAGAAGGTGGTTCGGTGGTTTTTGTGGATAGAGCGACGACCGTAGAAACCGTTGTGAGTGAAGCCCGATTTCAAGGTTTGAAGGCATTAGCAGTGCGGGCTGATTTGGAAAAGTACGAAGGTTTTTTGAATACGTTTGAAACAGCTAATGCTTTTTTTGGTAAAATAGATATACTGATTAACAATGTAGGCGGTACGATATGGGCAAAACCGTACCATGAATATCAAGAAACCGAAATTGTTGCGGAGATAAATCGTTCTCTTTATCCTACGATGTGGGGTTGTCGGGCGATTTTACCCTATTTTTTGGCACAAAAGGGCGGTGTTATTGTCAATGTTTCGTCGATTGCGACCAGAGGCGTGAATCGAGTGCCTTATGCCGCTTCCAAAGGAGGCGTAAATGCCTTGACTGCTTGTTTAGCCCTTGAATATTCGGAAAACAATATTCGGATTAATGCGATTGCCACAGGTGGCACGGAAGCACCACCGCGCCTTGTCCCCCGAAACGAGCATCCGCAAACACCGCAAGAAAAAATTTGGTATCAACAAATCGTGAATCAAACCATTCAATCAGCCTTGATGAAACGGTATGGCACGATGGACGAACAAGTTGCAGCAATACTCTTTTTAGCTTCCGATGAAGCGTCTTATATCACAGGAACGGTATTACCTGTGGGTGGAGGTGATTTGGGGTAATCTTTTATCAACGCCTTACAGTACAACCTTTGGAGGATTTGAAATTCTCCAAAGGTTTGTCTATCAATAAGTTAGCTAATCTAATCTAAATCCAGCGTTTTAAAATCAATGCCTACGGTATTGATTTCTATCGCATCGAAACAGAGGCTTTTAGCGCAACCAAATGAATGATGGTGATTGAATAAAATAAGGAGTCGGGAAAATAATTGATTTCCCGACTCCTTTTAAACCCAAATCATGAAAATACGTTTGCTCTGCGCCACAATCCACTCATTTGCCCATTTTTTAACTTCCGCATGGTCAAAAATCAATAAATAGCCTTCCTCCAATTGTTGTGATTCCAAATAATTCGTTAATCCTCAGTTAAATAATGGATAATCAACTATTTAACTGAGGGTTCATTTCTTTTTTGTACCTCCAAGCAACTTACTTTGAAAACAAGCGTGTATGTCTTAGTGTAAAAACAACCTTATTGACAGAACACTTTTGTTTTTAATCGAAAAATTCAACTTAATTCCTCTATCTAAAAATCAACAACAATTTATGAGCGCACACCATTTTCCTGCGTTTGAAGTTAAAAAAATTCGATATGCGAGTTCAGACACGCCTGAACAGATTTATCGAAAAATACGTCAAGGTGCAGAATAATATTTCGCCGAAACAGGTTTACCCAAACATGCTACGGTTTTCATGGCTTATAAAATGAGCATATTGGTGAAAGCGAGTTTTCGGTCGTTTTATACAGACGGCATTGACCCAAAACAAATGCCGACTTATGAAAAAACGACGGGCAAACATGGTGCGCCGCGTTATTAGGGAACTAAAAATAAGCGATTCAAATGTAAATAATTGAAAATCAGCAAATTAACTTGCGTCAAGTTTGAAACTTGACGCAAGTTTGGTGCATTTCATTGAATTCAACTGCTCAAAATTTAACCCAAATTTTGAGTAGATAGCTTATAAGTATCGAATCGCCATTTCGATTTTAGGAATCTGTCCAGCTTTGACTTCAAATTGAAAGGCTTGCATTTTGGGTTTGCTAAAACCTGTGTGGTAATAATTGGAAAAGCCAAAACCTTCTTTGGGTATCCCAAGCACGTTATAATCCATTTTGCCATTGTCATTTTCATCATCCAGCAAAGACGCGCCGTAAATACCAGGTTCGAGTTGGATTTTCACTTTTAAAATGCCATTAGAAACGGATTGTTTTAAACAAGGCACCGATTTGAACGGTTTTTCCTTGTCAAACGAAAGTTGGTCTTTAAAAAAGCCAATGGAAATTTTACCTTTATTGCTTCGGATGTTTTTGACCGTGATTTCAACATCCATTAATTGGACGTTTTGAGGTTTCAACAAAGGTTCTGAATGGCTTAGAGAAGCCAACAGAGCGCATAATGCTATAATGGAATTCATAATTGTAAAAAAAATAATTTGTTATATTTTGATTCACAACAATCAATACTGTAAAATAGTTGTTTATATGATTTTTTATTCAACGATTTTAAGTCTCGGTTCTCATCGCAATAAACCGTTTGTCCTTTTGCAAATAGGTTAATGTTTAAAACAAAATTTGGCAATATGGTACTTCTGAAATAGATTTGCGCCATCATTCTATCCGAAAACAAGCATTGTTCACAAAACCAGTGAACCATCAACGCTTTTTTTCAGAAAAAGGATAAAAAAGCTATCTTTGCAGCGTGAACCGAATTGAATAAAAGTTTTAAACATCTGTTAAAAATAGAATCAAAAAATGCGTGAATTCAATACATCAGGTCCAAACTTGCCAGAAAAACATTATACTTTGTTGCGCCCTCATTTAGTGAAGCAAGGTAAAAATTTGGTTTATGATGAGCGATACGTTACGATTTGGTCTCCACATCAAACAGGAAAAAGCACCTATTTTAATGCTCTTGATTGTGAATTAAAACAAGACGGTTATAAAGTTGCCGTTTTAAACTTTGAAGGCTTTGAGGATGCGAGTGAAAAAGATTTTTTGAATTACGTAATAGCAGTCTTATCAGAACAATGGAATATTCAATTTGAGTTTAAATCAAATACATTACATTCTGTTTTTCAACATATTACAAACACAAAAAACAAAAACTATGTTTTAATAATAGACAAATTAGAACACATCAAAGATAATTTTTTAGAAGTTTTTTTACACGAAGTACGCGCAGCTTATCATTCTCGACAAAATCATGGTTTAAAGTCCGTTATTTTGGTTAATACAGTGAATATAGAAGGGATTCTAAAAAATCAAGCGATTCCGTTCAATATCTCTGAAAATTTGCCGATTCCGTATTTTACCAATGAAGAAACCTTTGAATTATTGAGTCAGCACGAACGAGAAACAGGACAATTATTTGATGCCGCCGTCAAAACGAAAATTTCGGCAATCACAGCGAATCAACCGGGTTTAGTCAACGCTTTTGCGGGAAAATTGGTCAGCGATTACCCCGAAAAACCCATTTTAAGTTATGCCGATTATTTGAAAGTGGAAGATTGGTTTTTGACAGAATCCATTGATAAAAACCTGTCCAATATTGTCAACAAAGCAGAGGAATATCGTCCGTTTGTCGAACAATTGTTATTTAAAGATATAAAAATTTTGTTTCAAATCCATCGAGAAGACATCAAAACACTCTACGTGAACGGAATTATTAAGAAAGAAGAAGATGGTTCGGTCGGTTTTCGAGTGCCATTATATCAAAAAGTCCTCCATACAGCGTTTTTCCCTTACACGAATGGCGAAAGCGATCGGATTCAAAGTACGATTATCGTGGAGGAATTTTATACAGAAGAGGGTGTTTTTGACATTAATAAGGTCATTGAAAAGTATAAAATCTATGCCTTGCGCCGCCGTTTTCGTTATTTTCGGGAAAAAAATGAGAAAGGACGCTACATTACATTGAAAGAAGCGACCTTAGTTTATAGTTTTGAAAC
>JBDLWG010000085.1:0-4306 GCA_039804385.1 Bacteroidota bacterium | reverse complement strand
AATATGCGGGTTTGACGGGTTATACGCAATCCGAATTGGAACATTCTTTTGCAGAATATCTACAACGTGCGGTCGTTACAACCGAAATGCCTTATGAACAATTGTTAGCTGAAATGCACCGTTGGTATGATGGATATAGTTGGGACGGTAAAACGTGGGTTTATAATCCGTATGGCACTTTGCAATTTTTGAATTCGCCCGAATTTCGCAATTATTGGTTTGCATCGGGTACGCCAACCTTCTTGATTCACCAAATGAAAAGACATGGACAATTTCAAGCGGAAAATGTTTGGGTCGAAGATGGTTTTTTAGAGAAATATGATTTGGATAATATATCGGTTATCCAATTATTATTTCAAACAGGCTATCTGACGGTGAAGGAAAAAAATAAATATCCTGTCCGTTATCGGTTGGATTTCCCGAATAAGGAAGTTCGGGAAAGTATGTATCGTTTCATGTTGGATGAATTAGCTCCGAATCCGTTGCGCACGAATACGGGCATGACTGTTGAAGATTTAAAATTTGCTTTTGAAAACAATAATTTGGTTCGAGTTCGAGCGATTATTACATCGGTTTTGGCAGATTTGCCACATGATACGTTTAAAGATGGTTCGGAAGGCTTGTATCATGGGGTGATTCATATTTTGTTTCAATATTTAGGTGCGACGCTTCAAAGTGAAGTGCATTCTTCGATTGGACGCGCCGATACGGTCGTTCAAACGCCGACACATGTGTATATTTTTGAATTTAAAATCAAAGAATCGGCGGATGCTGCGCTTCGGCAAATCGTTCGAAACCGATATGCAGATAAATATCGCGCTTCTAATAAACCGATTTTGGCGATTGGGGTTAAATTCAATCCGCAAAATCGAACGATTGAAAGTTGGCGCACTAAAAAATTGTAGCTAAAACAGATTTAAAAAATCGTTCAACCTAATGGATACCTGTATCAATCGTCAATGGAATGATGAAAATCGCAGGGGCAGGTCGTGACCTGCCCTTTTCAAATTAAAAACAAAATAATTCATAAATAATTGAAAATTAAAGAATTGTAATTTATTTGAAAAGTGTTTTGCCAAATGATTAAAACCATCCGTTGAATTCGTACCTCCATTTAGGAGCGCAAAGTGCAGCCTCCTTATTCCTATCCAATCCTTTTAATCCTACAAAACCGTAAATTCGACGATTTTTGTCCTAAAAATGTAGATTCGAGGAGTCACAATTTAAAAATTTAAGTTTTTTTTATAAAAGATGAAACTTTTTTACATCTTTAAATTGTTATAATAAAAAATTATATCATCTTTTTAAATGTAACTATAATGAATTTGACAGATCCTTTCGATTTTAATGCCCTGAACCATGCTTTAGAAACAGCGTTAAATCCGTTAAACGCTCCTCCTTCACCAACAATAGAGGTGTTTTCGCACCACTTCACGAGCGAACATCACACTCACGCCGCCCATTTGACGCATCCGATCCATGCTCAAACGGAATGCTTGCGTCAACAACAACAACGGGAAGAACAACATCGGCACCACCAAGAGCATTTGGAATCTCAACGCCATGAACAGGAACGCCATGCCCAAGAACGCATTGATGCTGCCTTGCGAGAAGAGCAAAATCGTCAAGAGGCGGCGCGAGCGCGGGAACGCATGCACACGGAACCGACCAGCCGCCATTTTTCTTCTCAGTTGGGGGATGCTCAATTCGAATATATTCGGCATGTGCATCAACAACGCTATGAACAAGAACAGCATCGCCAAGAAAATTTAGAATTTCAACGCCGCGAACAGGAGCAGCAAGCGCAAAAACACCAAGATAAGGTATTTAGGGAAGAGCAAAACCGCCAAGAAGCGGCGCGAGCCCGAGAACGCATACAGGAAGAACGCGCTGCGGAACAGGCAAGGCTCGATCATGCCAGAGCTGCGCAAGCAGAAGCAGCGCGTCATGAACAAAGACTGCACGAACAAGCAGAAGAATTGCGCAAAGAGCAGGAAAGACAAAATAAGAAATCGTAATTTGTATAATAACGGGGAACTTCGATAATCTTTTTCGCCAGAAAAAGAGGGGAACTTAAAAATTTAATTTAATTTTTTTCAACATGGAAAATAAAGGACTCGCTTTGGTCGAGATAGGGAAAGACATTGGAAAAGGCGTTTTGAATTTAGGAAAAAGCATTTGGGATTTCGGTATGGGAGCCTATGATGTTTACAACAATCGAGATTTGACTAAAAGCGGACAGGCGTTGCAACAATTGCAAAATGAACAACGCTTATTTGTACAACTCTATGAAGGGCGGCAAACCCGCCAATTGCAGGACAAGCATCACCAAGAACGGCAATTAACGCAACTGCTCGAAGCCAATCGCAACCGCGATCATCAAGATAGATTGCACAAAGAACGAATGCTCGCCCAACTCAAAGAGTCGGAAGTCAGTCGGGATTTTCAAATCCAAATGCTCGCTTTACAGCGACAATATCAATTGGAAATCAAGGAGTTAGATAGACAATGGACGCTGGAACTGAGGCAAAAAGATAGGCTTTTGCAATTAGAACTCCTCAGAGTCATGCGCCAAAATCAGCATTATCCGTTGTATCCGGGCGTAGAAAGCATCTTAACGAATCCGTTGACGGAGGGTTTGCAAAAGGTGCATTTGATATTTTCGCCTCCCAATATTCAACATGATAAGGTGCGACACGAAGATGGTTTTCCAAAAAATGAGCAACCTTTGACCGATGCTTTGCACTCATTGGCGCAGCAGTATCAGCAATCGGGTCGTCCTGTGCGGTTGGAAGGCGGTGCTTGGGTCTCCAAAGTGTATCACGGACAGGCGGCGGCGGGGGCGATTTTTGAACAAATGAAAACGGAAAATGTCATTTTGTTGGAAGCAAGTGTCGAAGAAGCCCATTATTTTATCAAAATGGGCAGTTGGTGGGCAAATGCTTCGGAATATCAATTCCAAAATGTGTTGTCCTTTTCGTGGGTGACGGCGTTGAATGAAATTGTTAAAAAGCGGGTCTTGGATTGGCAAGCCAATCAGCAAAAACATCAATTATCGGATACCTTTTTAGAAAACAGGCTGGGTAAAGATACCTTCTTAGCTTATAAGCAATCGTTACAACTCATTGTAGATGAGGAAGATATGGTCACTTTTGGGTTTGCGAGTGCGACCAGATTACATACACCCATTGACAATGATAAAGAACAGTTGACCCAATTATTGAATTTGTATCATCAAATCTTTATTGGGATTGCGTTAGACGATGCTTTTCTATTGAGCCCGACTCCTCATTTGCGCCAAAAACCGCTTTTGCCTACGTTATTGCCTCATTTGTTAAAAAATATGCCCAATAATGAGCGTTTTTTAACCGAAACCTTGATGCCCCATTATCAAAAAGTATATGGGCTTTTGATGGACACTGAAAAGGCTTTGGCGGCGGATTTGTATATTGATTTGGCGAATGTCTTATTGGCTTTGAACCAAACGGAACCCGCAGATACGGTTTTGGAAAAAGCATTTCAATCTTTGTGGTTGCTCGGGCAGCAGAGAAGTGACTCCGTGATTGCGCCCGAACAATGGATAGCAGACCACCAAGCAAAGGTTGCCAAAGAAGATTTTGATTGGTTATCAATGGTTTATGAAAAAGTGGAAACCATGCCAACCTTGCGCTTTAAAGCGTTACTGCCTGCGCTGCGAGCGTTACGCATTGAAGCGGCGAATTTGAAAGTGCTTTTTCAAGCGGAAACCATTCAGCGCGAAGCCGAAGCAAAATCGGCAAAAGAGGCAACAGAACGGGCTGCCGAACAAAAACGACAGGAAGCAGCAGAACGAATTCGTAAAGCATACGAACCTGAAATGGTTTTGGTGGAAGGCGGTACGTTTCAAATGGGTGGTAATGTTAATAGTAGTGAAAAACCAATTCATCAAGTAACTTTGAGTACCTTTTCGATGGGAAAATATCCGATTACACAGTCACAATGGCAAAAAGTCATGGGTAGTAATCCATCCCATTTCAAGGGAGATGATTTGCCTGTTGAACAAGTAAGTTGGGAAGATGCACAACAATTTATCAACAAACTGAATAGCATGACGGGCAAAACCTATCGCCTTCCCACAGAAGCACAATGGGAATTTGCAGCACGCGGAGGTACTAAAAGTAAAGGTTATGAATACAGTGGTAGCAATAATGCGAATGAAGTAGCTTGGTATGAGGATAATAGTGGTCAGAAAACGCAGTCGGTCGGTCAAAAAGCTGCAAATGAATTAGGCATTTATGATATGTCGGGCAATGTTTGGGAATGGTGT
>JBDLWG010000084.1:0-4043 GCA_039804385.1 Bacteroidota bacterium | reverse complement strand
CCGCCCCATTGCCCGATGATGGTTTGGCTTCCAAAGGAGCCGCGCCCAAAGATTGGTGGACGATTGGGAATTTAGCACATGAGTTGGGACATTTGATAGGGCATCCAGGGCAGGATGCCACCGAATTGGAAGCGGACGAATGGGCTGGAATTGCGCTGCGCAAAATGGGTGCGTCCCTTCAAGAGGCGCGACAATATGTGCAAAAGAGGGCTGCTCAAAATCAAACCACCGATCCACTCCTTAACGATGGATTGGAAGTGGTTGAACGTTATGATAGATATGATTTGAAACAAGCCATTGCCGTTTTTCACAACGGCGATTCTGCACGAGCCTATAAATTGTTGATTTTCAAAGATTTAGAATTAGATGCAGAAGGGTGGTACTGTCTTGCGCAATTGCAAGAATATGGACGCGGTGGAGCTACCCAAAATAATTTTGATGCACAAATCAATTATAATAGAGCAATTAAGGCAGATGAAAATTACTGTCCTGCTTATGCAGGTTTAGCGCGACTCGCCAAAGCGAAAAAGAGTGTTGTAACAGAATGGCAAAAAAAGGCTGCTTCGCACAATTGTCCCGAAGGATTAATTTATATGGGTTATTACGAGGAACGGTCTGGGAAACCTGCCAAAGCCATCGAATATTATGAAAAGGCAACCCAATATGGCTCCGCACGAGCTTGGCACAATTTAGCTGAACTGTATCGAACGGATAGCGGGGTGCTTAGAAATGAGGAAAAAGCGATTGATTGTTATCAAAAAGCAGCAGCATTGGGCTTTAAAGAAAGTATAAACTATTTGAAAGAGCATGGTTTGCCCATCCAAAAATGAATGGAATACAAACTTTATATGGTATTGAATCATTATAAATAATTGAACAACAACGTTTGGAGGGTTTGAAACCCTCCAAACGTTATACGACCCATTTTTTTGTCGATTATTTAATTTAAAGTACTTAAATCATTGATTGTCAACTTTTTAAATTTTTTTATAATTTATTTTAATTTTCAATATAAAGCATGAGATTTGTAAATTACCTTCTTTTATGCCTCTGTATAGGCAATGCTAATTGGGTGCAGGCAGCTAAAAAACCTGTAACCTTTCGCGTCTTTATTTCGGGTAAGGCGCGCCCGAATACACTCGTTACTTGGTCTAAACAATCTGGTACAACGAATGGTGAAGGCGAAGTAACCTTCCAAAAAGGTGCGTGTGATAAACGGAATAAGGGACAGAAAATCCATTTATCCATCCTTTTGAGGGGGCTTGAAGAGCAATACACTTGTTTTGTTCCAGATACGGTTATCGTACTGGATGCGCCTATCACGGTGATTCACTGTGAACAAGAATTACTTCGCAAAAGTGAGCAAGCGATTGAACGCAAGCAAGATAGCTTAAAATACTTGAAAAAAAAGAATCAAGCATCAGGGCAAAATCTTACGACCGTAGAAGGACGTGTTTTAAAACAACTTGAAATACATCCAAAAAGTTTGGTAGGTTATTATGAAAAGTGGATTACACGCCACATTGAGTTACTTAAAGAACTTGCTCCAAAAATAGAGGAGCAACAGAACGATTTAGCTGAATTATCAAGACAAGCTATTTCCAATCAGTTAAAACTGGCTGAAGTTACACAAGAAGTAAGCGAATCTGCGGGACTGGAAGCTGAAAATAGTCCTATTGACAAAGAAATCGAAGATATATTGCCTGAAATCAAATTCACGCTAGATAAGGACCCTGATTTTACGTTGAACTCGTCTTTGTTATTTGGGAGAGGCACCGATACTTTAAAACCAGAATCGACCCAAGCCCTGTCGGAATATACAGTTCAAAGAAAGACGCAATTGATAGACATTATTGAGGAGGAAAGGACGCGTACCAAAGCACTACGCACTCGAGTTTGTGTGGTTCAACTCACGGGTTTTGCAGATTCGTTTAGAATGGTTTCTTGTGTAAATAAACCCAACCATACCTGCGAATCTGGTTACAAAGATGAGGACGATGGCAATTTGTGTTTGTCTTGGCGCAGGGCGAATCAAGTTAAGGAGGCTATGCTCCCTTTATTGGAGCAAGAAGTGGTGCAGCCGTTGAAAGAACAAGGGATGGTTGTAGAGTTACAAATGCAGCCTGCGGTTGGGATGGGCAGACAGTATGCCCTGAAAGATACCACTGGAAATCAAGATGATTGGCGTAAATGTACGATTTCAATGATTTATATGAGTAAAGCATTTTTTGACCAATATGTTGCTGTACTACAGCCATTGGGTAGGAACTAATTTAAGTGGTATTAAAATACGTTTCGGAAACGGACATTTTAGAATTTCCGTTTCCGAAAGGTGCGCCATAATTTTTAGCAGAAAAAGAATTTGGCGGTTATCTCATTCAAAAAAAAGACAAAATGAAAAATTATTTAACGCTCGTAAGTATGTTGTTTTTGGTGCCGATGTGGGCGCAGCGAATCCAACAAACCAATATCAGGACTCAACAACCGTCTGAATCCAACGCACCCAAAGTGTTGGACAACGAAGCAAAAACCTTTTTGGAACAGTTTCAAAAGGGTATTTCTTATCTAGCAGATAAGAAATACACAAGGAGTAAGCGTCGGACGTATGCTACTTCTTTTGCGTCAAGATTTGCTGCTGATGCGATGATTCAAGTCATGAATGGCGACGATACCAAAAGTTTCAAACCGATTGATTACTTTAATCGGCTGATTGACCTCAATTATGACCAAGTATCCATCCAATTCGAGGTAATCAGACAAACGCCATTCCAGCAGGTTAAGGATGCTTGGTGGCAAATCAATTATGAACTCTTACAGCATTTCAAGGCAACCCGCAATCGCAAAATTTCGGAAGATGAGACCATCAAAACGGTTGATTTGTATTTTCTACACATCGCCTCGAACAACACTTGGACCAAAAAATATGGTCATGTGTTGGCACATTCAACCCGTTCGTTAAAGTAGTTTCATAATTAGGAGTCATCCCAAAATGGTTACACCGTACTATTGAACTACCCGAAAAGAGTGAAAAACAAATTTGTTTTCGCTCTTTTCGAGTACAAATGAGCTGTTCCAAAAATTTGGGATGACTCCTACTTCACACCACTCCGTATGAATACAATCTTAAAAATGGGGCTCTTATTATTGAGTGCTCCTATGTTTGGGCAACAATCCAAAGAAGAATCATTAAAAGAATGTCATGCTGCTTATAAACGTCATTTAGACCGCTTTAAAGAACCTAAAACGATGGATCCGGACGACCATGACACCAATTATGACGAATTTAGAAAATTATTTGCACATTCAGGCGTTAAAATATACAATCCGTTGGAACAAAGTAACAATCCTGTCAGCATCGAAACGTATGTGAAGGCATTGGGAACCTTGTCGGATAATGCTACAGTTGAGTTCCAGCATGCGTTGTATTGTCGGGATGAGGCGAACCCCAAACTCTATTACATTCATTTTGAACAATCCTTTCGCGGACAATACACCACCAATCGTGAGGCATTACCAGTCGTCTGGCTCACGATGAGCGTCTTGGAAGCATCCAATGGGTTCAAGATTTCGGGTATCGACAAAGCCGATCCAAATGCCGCAACGGACGCGGACGACGACGGTGACGGGATTGCGAATCGCTGTGATAAATGTCGAAATATTGTAGGCAGTTTGGAATATTGGGGCGCAGACCCAGTTAAGCCTTGTACAAGTTCAAAGCCTGCGGTCATGGATTTAGATGGCGATGGCACTCCAGATGCAACCGATAAATGCCCGACAGGATTCGGGGAACCCGAAGATGGTGGTTGCCCCAATTATACACCAGCAGAACGAGTGGCTCTTGGAAAAATTGAGGTGGCAAAAAAAACAGGTGCAGAGTCATTAGATTTGTCAGGATTACATTTAAAAAGATTGCCAAGTACGCTTAAACAGTTGACTGGATTAAAGAGTTTGAATTTATTTAAAAACCAAATCAGTGATGTCTCCGTATTGCAAGATTTAAAACAATTGGTGACCTTGGATTTGAGTTATAATGAAATTCAGCA
>JBDLWG010000083.1:0-12825 GCA_039804385.1 Bacteroidota bacterium | reverse complement strand
GGTCGGTCCGTTTGTACGTCAGCGTCACAACGTGATGAGGAGCGGGCAGTAAACTGTTCAAGAAGGCGATTAATAAATCTTTATTTTCCTCCTCGCCAAATATTTTTTTAAACCCAAAATCAGTAAATGGGTTGATGAATTTATCAGATTTTGTCATTTTTGAATGATTTTGAGACAAAAATAATCTTTTTTACCAATTGCAACTAAGTTTTTTTTAAAATAAAAATTCACCTCACAGTTCTTAAAAAAATACTACCTTTGCCGCCTTTGAATGCGCTTTTTGAATATTAAACGATTCATTTATCGTTTAATATTCAAAAAGTGCCTTCAAAAAGGCATTCACAACTATGGTTTCACGTATTTAGACCCCGACACACGGCAACAATGAAAAATACTTATTTTGACTTGGTGGATCAAACCTTTTATTTTCCACAGGACGGATTCACTTTGCAAGATAATTGCCTGAATTTTCATGGGATTGACTTGTACAGTTTGATAAAAAAGTACGGGACTCCTTTGAAAATCACTTATCTCCCCAAAATCAGCCAGCAGATTCAAAAAGCGAAAGCGCATTTCAATACAGCTATTGATGAGTTGAATTATGGCGGAGAATACTATTATTGCTACTGTACGAAAAGTTCCCATTTTCGATTTGTATTGGATGAGGTGTTGAAAAACAACGTTCAATTGGAAACTTCGTCTGCATTTGACATTGATTTGATTCAAAAACTCTATCACGCAGGCAAGATTGGCAAAGATAAAATCATTGTAGCCAATGGTTTTAAAAATGTCGGTTACATCCGAAAATTGGCGCAACTCATTAATGGAGGTTTCAAAAATGTGATACCAGTTTGTGACAACCGCGAAGAATTGGATTTTTACGACGCGCATATTGTCAATACTTGTGGTGTTGGGATTCGGGTTGCGACGGAGGAAGAACCCAAATTTGAGTTTTACACCTCTCGTTTAGGCATTCGACCGTCCAAAGCAGTCAATTTTGTCAAAGACAAGATTTTGACCAATCCGAAATTTAAATTGCGGATGCTGCACTTTTTTGTCGATACAGGCATTAAAGACACCACTTATTATTGGTCTGAATTGCGCAAAGGCGTGAAATTGTACTGTCAATTGCGGCATTATTGTCCCGATTTGAAGATTTTGAACATTGGCGGCGGTTTGCCGATTTCCAATTCCTTGAATTTTGAATATGATTATGCCTACATGATAAAGGAAATTGTGCGGACGATTAAAGAATATTGTGCAGATGAGGATGTGCCAGCACCCGATATTTTCACGGAGTTTGGCAAATACACCGTAGGCGAAAGTGGGGCAACCATTTTTTCAGTCATTGGTCAAAAGCAACAAAATGATAGTGAATTGTGGTACATGGTGGATAATTCGTTGATTAATACGATTCCAGATTCTTGGGCTATTAATGAACGTTATATATTACTGCCTGTAAATCATTGGAATAAAGAATATCACCGCGTCAATGTCGGCGGATTGAGTTGCGATAATGCGGATTATTATAATTCAGAAGCGCATTTAAATCAATTGTACATGCCTAAATTTGGCAAAAATGATGAAAATTTATATATGGGCTTTTTCAATACAGGCGCGTACCAAGATGCGTTAAGTGGATATGGCGGCATTAAACATTGTCTTTTGCCCGCGCCGAAACGCATTTTAGTGGATAGAGATGAAAATGGGAATTTGGTCGATTGGATGGAATCCGATGAACAAGATGCAGAATCCATGTTAAAATTATTAGGATATTAACACATAGGTTACATAGGAGTACATAGAACACATAGGGGGCATCCATTCATTCTTGAATGGATGCCCCCTATGTGTTCTATGTACCCTATGTAATCTATGTGTTGACAATTTTGTTTAACTTTTTTTCGATTTTAAGGCACAAAAGTTAAACAAAATTACAAAAGCGATTGTTACATGGTTTTGAAACCAACACAATCAGTCGTATTTTGAAAAATAAAAAGAAAATCATCGTCATCGGAGCAGGATTTGCAGGTTTGAGTGCAGCTACCTATTTAGCGCATCAAGGCTGTGATGTAACCCTTTTGGAAAAAAATTCAATTGCAGGCGGTCGAGCGCGGCAATATTCGGCAGCAGGTTTCACTTTCGATATGGGACCAAGTTGGTATTGGATGCCCGATATTTTTGAAAATTATTTTGCTGATTTTGATAAAAAAAGAGCCGATTATTATGATTTAATTCGTTTAGACCCTTCTTATACCGTTTTTTTTGATAAAAATCAAATTTGGAAGATTCCTGCGAATATGGCTGCATTGGAAGCCTTGTTTGAACGCGCAGAAGCAGGCAGCAGTATCGCACTCCGTCAATTTTTGAAAGAAGCCGAGTACAAATATCAAACAGGCATTGGCGAATTTGTCCAAAAACCGAGTCAATCCATTACAGAATTTATAGATATGCGCATTTTCAAAAGCCTTTTTCGCTTAGATATGTTCACATCCATGTCGAAACACCTTCAAAAGTCGTTCAAAAACCCGAAATTAATTCAATTATTAGCGTTTCCTGTCTTGTTTTTGGGCGCAACACCTCAAAATACGCCTGCTTTATATAGTATGATGAATTATGCAGATATGTCATTAGGTACTTGGTATCCGCCAGGGGGCATGTTTGAAATCATCAAAGGGATGGTTCGTTTAGCGGAAGAAAAAGGCGTGCGTATTTTGTTGAATCAAGAAGTGAAATCCATTCAAGTTGATAAAACAAAGAGACCTGCTACGATTACCACTTGTGTTACCGATACCGAATCTTTTGAAGCGGATTATGTCATTGCAGGAGCCGATTATCACCACATCGAACAAGTGGTTTTGCCAACCGAATTTCGGCACTATTCGCCTGCTTATTGGGATAAGCGCGTCATGGCTCCATCTTCTTTATTGTTCTATATCGGTGTCAATAAACGACTTACAAATTTAAATCATCATAATTTGTTTTTTGATGAAGATTTCAATTTACATGCAAAAGAGATTTACGAAACGCCGAAATTGCCTACCAATCCACTTTTTTACGTATGTGTACCGTCTATAACGGACGCAACTGTTGCACCCGAAGGTTGTGAAAATTTGTTTATTTTGATACCGCTTGCACCTGATTTGCCAGATGATAAGGAGGAATGGCGTGAAAAATATTATCATATGGTGATGGAGCGATTGGAAAAATTAACGGGGCAATCCATTCGAGATGCGGTGATTTACAAACGGTCTTATGCGCATCGAGATTTTAAAAAGGATTATCATGCGTTTAAAGGCAATGCGTATGGATTAGCCAATACTTTAATGCAAACCGCTTTTTTGAAACCTAAATTAAAAAACAAGCATTTGACAAATTTATATTATACGGGACAATTGACGGTTCCAGGGCCAGGAGTACCGCCGTCTTTGATTTCAGGAAAAATTGTGGCAAATGAATTATTGAAGCAATTTAACACATAGGTTGCATAGGAATACATAGAACACATAGGTTGCTATACACTATTTTTTTAGTATAAAAAACGATGTATTCTATGTATTCCTATGTGTTTTATGGGTTATCACGATAAAAATAAAAATATTATGTTGAGCCTTTACAATAAAACTTGCGCCGAATGTAGTCAACTCATTACACATCGGTATAGCACCTCTTTTTCGATGGGCATTCGTTTGTTTGAAAAAAAATTGCGATTGCCGATTTGCGCCATTTACGGTTTTGTGCGCTTTGCAGACGAGATTGTGGATACTTTTCATGGCTATGAAAAGGCAAATCTCTTACAAGGTTTTCGCGCTGACACCTATCGGTCGATAGAAGATCGCATTAGTTTAAATCCTGTTTTGCATGCATTTCAAGAGGTGGTTCGACGCTATCACATTGAAAGTGAATTGATTGATGCGTTTTTAGACAGCATGGCAATGGATTTACACTTTTCCACTTATGAAGATTCGCTGTATAAACAATACATTTACGGCTCTGCGGAAGTGGTTGGTTTGATGTGTCTGCGCGTTTTCACGGATGGCAATGAAGCCGAATATCAGCGTTTGAAAGAAGGGGCGCAAGCCTTGGGTTCTGCGTTTCAAAAAATCAATTTTTTGCGCGATATGAAAAGTGATTTTGCAGAACGGGGGCGCGTTTATTTTCCGGGCATTGATTATCAATACTTTACCAATGCGCAAAAAAATGAAATTGAAACTGACATTAAACAAGATTTTGATGTGGGTTACAAAAGCATTTTGCAATTGCCCCCTTCTGCCCGATTTGGGGTTTATTTAGCGTACATTTATTACCTCAATTTGTTTAAAAAAATCAAAAATGCCAATGTTACGCGGGTCAAAACGGAACGGATTCGGGTTAAAAATCGAATCAAAGTGTATTTATTATGTCGTTCTATGGTCAAAAACAGTTTAAATTTATTATAAAATGATTTTTATAAAAAAATATATAGATTGGATTTTTTTATTAGTAACCGCAATATTCATTACGACTCATTGCCTCACGGACGAGATTCAACCGAATCATTTGCTTTGGAAAATTGCACATCCAATTGAAATTCAATGGTTTGAGACGAAATATCTGTATTTGCTAACGCATTTGATGCCACTACTGCCTATCGTGATTTCGTGTTTGCATCCCAAAATTGCATTTCATCAGCATTTCAATCGAGCGTTTCCCGCTTTAATCTTGACCGCAATCGTATTTTTGATTTGGGATTATTTTAAAACCATTTATGGCGTTTGGGGCTTCAATCCGAACTATTACACAACCAACTTGTTTGAATTGCCCATCGAAGAATATTTATTTTTTTTCAATATGCCAATGGGTATTTTATTGATTCACGAAGGTTTAAATACATTTTTCCCATTTAAACAAAATTTTATTTTGGAAAATTATTTTACATCTTTTTTAATTTTGTTTTTTCTCGGAATAGGTTTGGTACATTGGGGACGGGCTTATACTTGTATTACCTTTGTTTTGTGCGGAATTTCATTGTTATATCACCAATTTCAATTCGACAGTGCCTCAAGGGTTCGATTTTATAGAACTTATGGCATCGGATTTATGGGTTTTTTTTTAGTGAACAGCATTTTGACAGGCATGATGACGAAAGCACCTGTTGTGATTTACAATCCAGCAGAATATTTAGGCATTCGGTTGATTACCATACCTTTAGATGATATGGCTTATAATTTTTTACTCTTATTAATGTCCGTAACTTTATATGATTTTAAAACTTTTTATTCATTAAAATATAAAAATTCAAACAAATGGGTCAATATTTAATGTACGCACTCGTCACATTCGGTGCTTTTGCAGGGATGGAATTTATGGCATGGTTCACACACAAGTACGTCATGCACGGATTGCTTTGGGATTGGCATGAAGACCATCACAAACCCCAATTAAAACATGGTTTTTTTGAAAAAAATGACCGATTTTTCTTAGTTTATGCCATTCCAAGCATGTTTTGCTATATTTATGGAACCTTGAGTCCTCATTTTTGGGTTTTATTTGTGGGTGTTGGAATTTCGTTGTATGGATTAGCGTATTTCTTAATTCACGACGTATATATACACCGCCGATTTGATTGGTTTAAACATTTGGATTCGGATTATTCACGAGCCGTATTGCGGGCGCATGGCGCACATCATGCCAAACAAAGTAAAGAAGATTGTGAATCTTTTGGTTTATTAGTCATTGCGCCCAAATTTTTTGGGAAGCGGAAAGCTAAAAAATTAAATTAAATTTCAAATAATAAACTCGCGGCAAGTTTTAAACTTGCCGCGAGTTATACATCTTTCACGATTGTTTAGCTAAATTAAGGGATACCGTATCAGCCATTTGCTGCCAAGCGATTGCAAGGTCATAGCCTGATTGAACGCGCATCCAAAAATCAGCATCAATTCCCAAAAATAATTGAAGTTTAATAGCTAAAATAGCACTAACATGCCTTTTATGCCTCAATAAGTCACTTAAATGGCTCGAACGAATGCCCAATTGAAGTGCTGCAAAGTTTTTTTTGATACCTCGAGCAGTCAATTCCATTTCTAAAACATCACCAGGATGCAGGATTTCATCTGTTGTAATTTCTTGATGTTCTGCTGAACGGACTTTATAGTATTTCATAATTAATTAATTTTTATAATGGATACGGCGGCATTATTAATAATATAACAAAATAACACTTTATCCCAATTTCCACTGATGCGATTAGCTACGTACTTAAATTTGCGTTATAATTCGGTTAAACCTTATAATTTTTTAAGCAGAATTGAATAAAAATCATAAATTATTGATTATTTAATCATAGTGATTTGTCAAATCTTCAATAATCATCATTTCTTTAATCAAAATAGCATCCATTTCAAGGCTTAAAATCAGTCTATATTTAATATCCACTCGACACGAATAAAAGTCTGCCATATTACCAGATAATTTTTCGAAATGTAATCCTTTGAAATCATACACTTGTTGTGAAGACTCGACATATTTCAGAATCTGAACGACTTTCTTAAATTTTTTAATAACAACTTTACTGAATTTTGGCTTTCCGCTAACAGGTTTATTTTCATATAAATCTTCCAACGATTTATTGTTAAACTCTACTATCATATTTAAATTATTTTATTGCTGCAAAGATAATACTATTGACAGAATTATCAAATTTTGGTAATAAAAATTACCAAAAAATAACAATAATAGGTACTACAATTAAGTTGTAGTACCCATTATTGTTATAAGTTTAAGCCCAAAAGGTAGATTATCGATACAACGTGAAAAAATCTTTCCTATTTATCAACGCTCCTGTCGGTGTAATGTAATTCAATTCATACAAATAAACGCCTTCTGGTGCAGGTACACCCGCATTGTTTTTACTGCCATTCCAGCCATCAATCGGGTCTGCGGATTCAAATTGTTTTTCACCCCACCGATTCCAAACCACAAAACGATAACTTTTCAAACCATATAAAAAGCCAACACCTTTAAACTCATCATTATGAGTGTCAAAATTCGGCGTAAACGCATTCGGAAAATGTAGCGTAACCACAGGTTTTATATAAATTTTTTTCGCAATAGAATCTTTACAACCATATTGATTTGCCACAAATAATCGAATATTTTGAATCCCTGTATCTTGTTGTCGATACGTGTGCATTGGATTATCTTCTGTTGTCAAGCCGCGCCCGCCAAAATACCACCGCCGACTTATCACATCAGGCGATGATTTATCCCGCAAATGGATGAAAGGCGACAAATTGGTCACTTCGTCTTCTTGCCAATCAAAATCGGCAGTCGGCAAAGGACGCACTTTAATCCATTTTGGAAATTCTGCTTCTTTATAACAATTGAATGGTGATGTAACCTGTAATTTCACAGTGTAAGTACCCGCTTTGTCGTAGAAATGTTCTGGACTGATTTTAGAGCCTTTTGTTCCATCTCCAAAATCCCAAACAATTTTATAAGTCGTATCTAAGGGCGTAGAACGATTGTTGAAAAAGACTTTGGCAGGCGCACAGCC
Source organism: Bacteroidota bacterium (assembly GCA_039804385.1). Classification (GTDB taxonomy): domain Bacteria; phylum Bacteroidota; class Bacteroidia; order Chitinophagales; family Saprospiraceae; genus JAAFJT01. The sequence continues at coordinate 5,288 of JBDLWG010000083.1, read as the reverse complement.
CACAAACGCATCAGGTTCCACCAACAAAATCGGCGGCGCAGGCAGCCAATCAAAGGCAATCGTGGTATCTTTTTGACAATTATACCTATCTTTTAACAATAAATGGACGGGTTTGCGCCCTGCTGTCAAATATTGATGTCCTGGTCTGAGGCGAAACGTAGAATCCGAACTGCCGTCTCCAAAATACCAAATCAATTGCTGGATTGGATTGTAACTCGTCGTCGCTTTACTCTCAAATAAAACGGGCCCTGCATCACAGGTATCATATTTAATTAAAAAATCAGCATGTAAACCAGACCCTATCGAAATCTCAATATTCGCCGTATCTCCACAAGTCGTACCCGGATTTAACAATAATCTGCCCCGATAATAACCAGTATCCCGAAAAGAAATAGACGGATTCCAATCCGTAAATCGTTGGATATCGCCTTTCATGTTAAATTCCCAATAAAAATTGCTTACATTCGCTCGTCCCTGACTCGTATTGACAAAATTCCAAGTAAACGTATCGCAAGCATGGATAATATATTTTTTATCAGGTGTGTAAATCGAATCTGCTATCAAATTCGCAGTCAAATTTCGACTACAACTGCGGATATTGAGCTGAAAATCTCTAAAAATCTTCCCTATCAATACGCCATTTCGATATTCTTCCACACAAACGCTGACCACTAATTGCACTTCTGTGGTCGGGGCTCTACCTGTAATCAAACCTGTATTTGGGTCAATGCGCAGGCTTGTGCCTAATGGTAAAGAGGCTGAATACGGCGTTCTAAAAGTTACATTATTATAAGGCGGCGCAACCACCGCGTTCCCACTTGACAAAGGCGAACAAAAACTATAGACTAATTGGTCTCCTTCAGCATCCACCGCAGCATGGTCATAAGTCAAAGCCTCTCCACCGCAAATAATGGTGGGCGGCAACCCTGTAAAATAAGGACTATTGTTTTCAGAAGCCTGCGATTGCGGGGTAATCTCAACCGTATAAGTCGAACCCGCAGAACCAGGATTGATGATATTACCAATCGTCGAGTTGCGGCAACAACGTTGATAAGTGATGAAATAACTCTGGTCACTCTGCCGAACGATGGATTCCCATTCATAAATGCCTTCTTCCGCACACACATCAGGCGGCGGCGTTAAGCAAGGATAATTGGGTTGTGCTACATTGCGCAAGGTGTCAAGGCTGATTCTAAGCAATGCCCGCGAACTGTCATTCCCATAATTGAGGTAGGTGCCATTTGCCCTGCGCAAGAAAACGCCCACTGATGCCAACGTATCTAACCGTGTTGTCACCGCCGCCCGACAATCTCGATAGACTTTCAAGCGGAATTTATACCGAATTTTATTATTCGGCAATCGTTCTACGAAACGATAGGTAATCTCACCGCCGACAATGTGACTGGCGATAAGTTCCAAAGGACAACTAATGAGAGTTGTCCATACACAAATGAATTTTAATATATTTTTCAAGATGCTCCGTTTTTCCGATAAAGTTATAAAAATCTTTGGCAAACAGAAAAATGTAAGGGTGCTGTTCAAAGTAGCATTTGTTCAATTTAAAATCATTACTAATTGAAAATCAATCTATTAGGGTATAATATGTTTGTAAAAAAGAATAAATTATTTTTTACTATAATTTTTTTTTTGACTCTTTTATGAAAAAATAGAATCTTTATTTCACCTTAAATAAAGCCAAAAAGATAGCATAACCCTGTCAACATCATCCATTTTGCTCGTTTACTGAGGCTTGCAAATTCCGATTTAGTGGTTGCTCGACTCAAAACGATTAGGGTATTCAGCATCATTCCAAAAATAATCAACAAAATATAAAATTGAATCGCAAAAAGGTTGGGTTTCCAAACGAGTGCTAAAACAAGTATCATCATCAAAAATGCGCCCACCCCTAAAGCCATTTTTCGAGCTGTTTCCAATCCATAAACAATGGGCAAGGTGGCGCAATGTCCCATTTTATCGCCCTCCATATCTTCTATATCTTTAATCATTTCTCTAAACAAAGTCGTCAAAAATGCCATACTTACATAGGTAGCCAAAATAATCATCAGTCGTTCAAAGGATGGAAAATGATTTTTTTCAAGGTAATCAATGCCTTTTTTTTCCATTATAAACAAAATCATAGGCGTATAGGCACATAAAAAAGCGATTACAAGGTTGCCAATTAACACTTTTTGTTTCCATTTTTTAGAATAAAACCATAATAAAATCGTTGGTATCAACCATATTAACAGGGAAATCCAACAAGCTATCGGCATGCTTAACGCAATCAAAACACTGATAATCAAGGTAATAAGATAGGTTTTCTGGGCGCGTGCAAGGGTTATTTTTTTTGATACAATTTGTTTTTCTGGTTTATTGATAGCGTCTATGGCAATATCGACAATATCATTGATGATATAACCGCCCGCCGCCGTTCCAATGGAAAGCATCATGATTTTCAAAAAAAACAGGGTATCTATCTGTTGACCCAGTTGATGCACTGAAAAAGTCTTGGACAAAACGCCATATTGTACCGAAAATTGCGTCAAGCCAATGATTATCAAGTTGGGAAAACGGATTAATTGCAACCAATGCTTTATCATCATTTCAAATCGGTTAACGGGCTTCCCATTTTTGTTGCAATTTCATCACTTTTTCAATCACATCGCGCACGCAACCGGCTCCCCCTTTCAACGGCGAAATATATTGGGCGACTTCCATGACTTTCGGCACCGCATCCGATGGACAACAGGGCAAACCGACCAAACGCATGACAGGATAATCGGGTTCATCATCGCCCATGTACAAAACGGCATCTGGATCCAGGTCATGTGATTCAACATACCGCCGATAAGCAGACAATTTATCTTCAATCCCTGCAAAAATTTCACTAACGCCTAATAATTCCAAACGTTTAATCACGCCTTGTGAACGTCCGCCCGTGATAATGCAGATATTGTAACCTTCTTCTACGGCGCGGCGCAAGGCATATCCATCTCGACAATTCATCGTACGTAACAACTCGCCTGTTTCCGTAACCAATAAAGTATTGTCCGTAAAAACGCCGTCAATATCAAAAATAAACGTTTTAATTTTTTTAAAACTTTCTAAAATATTCATAAGGTTTTATAAATCAATGATTTGGATAGAACTATTGTTGTGAGTTGTGATAGGATAGGATGTACGGATTGCACGGATTTTCACAAATTGATACGGATTTTTTGTTTTTATTAAAAAAATCCGTACCAATCTGTGAAAATCCGTGAAATCCGTACATCCCATCCTATCACAACTCACAATTCTATCAATTATGAATTATTATCACGCCATTCGTAAATCCATTTCGCTTGGATTTGCTCCAAATGACTTTCGCTACAATCGTCTCGCTTCCCTTCAAAGGTCGGAATCGCCATAATCCAATCCAATAAATCCGTAAATCGAATGCGATAAATTTTCCCTTCATTGAAAGTCGCGCCAAAACGCTCGTATAATTTCATAGCAATATCTTCATGGTCAGCCCATTGAATGGGCATATCATCGAAATCTTGAAAAGGCATTTTTAATTAAAATTTAAACTTTTTATGAAATAGAGTCTGAATTAACGACGGAAACCACCTTTATTTGCCATACCGGGGAATTTACCCGTACTCAATTGGTGCATCAATTTCCGCATATCTTCAAATTGTTTGATAAATTGATTGACATCCTCCAAAGAACGACCGCAACCTTTGGCAATCCGCTTTTTGCGACTCAAATTCATTAAATCTGGATTTTGACGTTCCTGCGGAGTCATCGATTGAATGATACATTCTACTTTTGTAAAAGCACTGTTATCAATATCAACATCTTTCATCATCTTACTCATGCCCGGAATCATGTTCATCAAACTCTTAATATCACCCATTTTTTTAATTTGTTCCATCTGACCAATAAAGTCATTGAAATCAAACTTATTCTTCTTAATTTTTTTCTCAATGCGTTTCGCTTCTGCTTCGTCAAACTGCTCCTGAGCGCGCTCCACTAAGGAAACAATATCACCCATGCCGAGAATCCGTTGCGCCATCCGTTCAGGGTAGAATACGTCCAACGTATCCAATTTTTCCCCCATTGACACAAATTTGATAGGCTTCCCAACCGTGTATTTGATACTCAAAGCCGCACCACCGCGCGTATCTCCATCTAATTTCGTCAAAACAGCCCCGTCGAAATTCAATCTATCATTGAAGGCTTTTGCCGTATTGACCGCATCTTGCCCCGTCATCGCATCCACGACGAAAAGCGTTTCAGAAGGCATGATAGCGGTTTTAATCCGCGTGATTTCATTCATCATGTCCTCATCGACCGCCAAACGACCCGCCGTATCGATAATCACTACATCACAACGCAATTCTTTTGCCTTGCTAATCGCATTCAAGGCAATTTGAACAGGGTTTTTATTGTCAATTTCCTTGTAAATCGGAACGCCTACTTGTTCTGCTAAAACCGTCAACTGATCAATCGCCGCAGGTCGATACACATCGCAAGCCACCACCAAAGGACGTTGCGCTTTTTTATTTTTCAAAAAATGCGCTAATTTTCCCGTAAAAGTCGTCTTTCCAGAACCTTGCAAACCCGCAATCAAGATGACCGCAGGACTGCCTTTGGTATTGATGCCGACACTTTGACCGCCCATCAACTCCACCAACTCATCCATGACGATTTTCACCATCAACTCGCCTGGTTTAATGGCTTTTAGGACGTTTTCAGTGCCGAGTGCCTTATCTTTTACACGGTCTGTGAAACTTTTAGCAATGGCGTAATTCACATCCGCTTCCACCAAAGCCCGACGAATATCTTTTATCGCTTGTGCGATATTGAGTTCCGTCAATTTATTGTCGCCCCTCAATATTTTGAAGGCATCCTCTAAACGCTTATTTAAACTATCAAACATGATTTTAGTTAAAATTAAAATACGGAGTTATTGAGGTTTGATTTTAAACCGCAATCGTATGGATTGTTGCCCGCAAAGGTAAAATTAATTTCGGAAATCAAAATTAATTCTAAAACGCGACGAACCTATTTTTTTAAAAAAAAAGGGTTTGAATTAGGATTTTTGGGATTTTTAAGATTTTAAGGACTGATTTTTAGGATTAAAAATCAGTCCTTAAAACCTTAAAAATCCCAAAAATCTTAATTCAAACCCTTTTTTTTAAAAAAAATAGGTGCGCCGCGTTTTAGAATTAATTTTGATTTCCGAAATAAATTCTACCTTTGCGGGCAACAATCCATACGATTGCGGTTTAAAATCAAAC
>JBDLWG010000082.1:0-5140 GCA_039804385.1 Bacteroidota bacterium | reverse complement strand
TAATAAAAAGCCCATTTCCAATAAATTTGAGTGGCTTCAAACGCTAAATGATTCGTCGCATTATCGCGTTCGGTTTGATACCAACCTTGCGCTTGACGCGCTTTGAAAAGATTCGCACGCCGTTCATCAATCACCAAATTCTGTAAAAGCGGCACCGAAATGCCGACAATCGCCTGTCCTTGTTTAGGCAATTTATTTTCAGCATTGAGAAAATTGCCTGCAGCCGTATTGTAACCGCCTTTTACTTCGATGCCGTACCATGTTGGGATTTTGAGTCCGTATTCCCCAAACGTAAAATAATTCTTTGAATCGAAATACTTTTGTTCATAATCACCATATAATTTGGGGTCAAAGCCGCCTTTCGCCGTTAATAATTCGGACTGAGCAACTTGATTCAGCAAAAAAGTTTGCTTCACAACAGGGTGATTCTCTTTGACAAGATTTAAAAAGGCTGTTAATGTCAAAATCGTTTTACCCGAATCTTGCGGGGATTGAGCGAACGGATTTGTTAGAACCGCAGCCATCCCTAAAATGGTTAGCAGAAAGCGCATCATGATTTAACCTCTACTTTTTAGTTGAAAATCAAGTTATTTATTCTTTTTTTCGTCTGTTTTGCCCTTCAAATCGGTATAAAAATCGGGCGGAAAACCATTCAATTGTCGCCACAATTCATACCAAATCGGAACCTCTTGCAATAACGCAATCCCATTCGCACCCGAACCTGGACGCAATGCTTCGGGCCACTTCGCTTGTTCAGGGTCGGGCGCAACGATGAGCCGATATTTACCTTTTTCGTTGGCAACATTATCAATCGCATAAATATTTCCACAATACGTCCCAATAGAAATATTGCTCCAACCCGAAAAAACAAACGCGGGCCAACCATCAAAAATAAACCGAACGGGTGCGCCCAATCGCACTAAGGGCAAATCCATCGGTTTGATATACATTTCAACCGCCAAATCCATCCGCGCAGGCACAATGCTGACAATCGCTTCGCCTTCTTTCACCGTTTCGCCAATCCCTCCTTTGGTCGCTTTGGTAATGTAACAATCGCGGGGCGCAGTGATGTAGTAAAATTGAGTCCGCAACGCATAATTACTATACTGATTACTCAATTTTTGAACATCGCCTTCTGCTGCAAACTTATCACTCAAAGTCGTTTGTTTCTCACTTTCCGTTTTGGCGATTTTACCCGCATATTCACTATCCGCACTACTCAATTGGGAGGAAAGATTGTCTATTTCTTGCAACGATTGCTGATATTTGCGCTCCGAACTCGTCCATTTCGCTTGCGATTCTTGAAATTTGGCACGCTTATTTTCTATTTCTGTCAACGATTTCAAACCTTTTTTAAACAAGGTTTCGGTCCGTTCCAATTGAATTTGCTCATTATCCAAAGCAATTTTGGCAGCTTGAATCTCTAATTTTTCAGCTTCGGATTTAAGTTTCGTTTGAGCCATTTTATTGGTCAATTGGTCTTTTTTAAAGCGCAATTCTTGCTTAAATTGTCGAATTTGCTCCTCTAACGCCTTTCCTTTGGCTGTGTAACTCAGTACCGAACCTGATTTAGCTTGCACTTGTGCTTGGGTACGCGAGAGTAATTCAGGGTCGAAATATTCCGTTTTTATTTCAGATAAAAAAACAATCGTATCGCCTTTTTTTACCAATTGTCCTTCCCGCACATACCATTTTTCAATCCGTCCTGCTATCGTCGCATGAATCGTTTGAGGTCGTTGTTCGGGTGTGAGGGTCGTAATAAGACCCGTAGCGCGTATATTTTGAGTCCAAGGCAGCACCAAAATCACTATTAAAAGGAGGAACAACCCAATTATAAATCGTTTGAAAAATACATTTGCCCTTGATAACTGCACCTTTTCAAACGATTGATATTTTGTCGTATCAATATGCACTTTATTGTCAGAAATGAACAGCATTTTAGCCTATATTTTTAAAAATTTTGGAATAATGATCACTTTTTTGAATCGCTGAAAAAGTCCCTTCTTGAACAATTTTCCCTTCTTTCATAATCAAAACCCGGTCACAACGCGCCGCTAACAGGGGATCGTCCGTTACAACTACCAAAGTCCAAGGCTGTTGCCGATCCGTCAACAATTCGACGATGCGGAGACGGTCCGCATGGTCTAAATTTGCCATCAGTTCTTCAATTGCTAAAAGTTGTGGTTTTGAAACAATGCTCCGCGCCAAAATAATTTTGACCACCACATGACGCGGTAAGGTTTTGCCATTCGGCAGCAACATCGTATCAAATCCATCGGGCAACGTGCGAATAAAAGAGGATAAACCAACCGCATCTGCTATTTGAACGACCTCCTCAAAACGAATATGGGAATAACCCAAATCAATATTTTCTCTCAAAGTGCCTTTGAAAATATCTTCTTGTGAGGAAAAATCACCAATAAAACTGCGCAAGGAAGCTTGATTAAAATTATTGCGTGGAACGCCATTATACAAAATAGAACCTTCAAAATCATTTAAAAAACAAGCAATAATTTGGATTAAAGTCGTTTTTCCAGAACCATTATAACCAACAATACACACTTTTTCACCCGCTTTCACCTCCAAATTCAAATCATCAATAGGCGGTTTGTGTCGTTTGTCAAACTGATAACGCACCTTTTCTAAATGAAGTGCAATACCTTTCCCTGTATTGACCTCTTGAAAAGAGACTCCTTTCATTTCGTCCAGCGGCAAATCGGCAACACTACCAATTTTATCCAACGCGGTCAAAACATCATAAACGGTTTCCATCGTGACTATCAATTTTTCGGAAGCGTTGATAATCAATAATACAATCAATTCTGACGCAATAAATTGTCCCAAATTAATTTGATTCGTAATCACCAACCAACTCCCAAGCGACAACAATATAAAAGTCACTAAGGTTTTGAACGAAACAATGCTGATATATTGAAATAATAAAATTTTAAAATGATCCTGTTTGGCATCAAGGTAATTGCTGACGTATTTATCGGTTCTCGTAAGGGGCAAATCGCTGTTTCCCGCCAGTTTGAAAGTGTGCAAAGTACGACCCACTTCTTCAAGCCAATAGGCAACTTCATATTTATATTTTGATTCTTTTAAACTTGTTTTTAATCCTAATGCGCTGGTATATCGCAAAATAAGTATCAAGAAAAACAATAATACTAATCCGAAAAAGATAAATAAAGGATGATAAAAGGCTAATAAAATCAAGCCAAATAAGATCTGCATAACCGATGTCGAAAAGTCAATCAAAATTTTAGGCAACCCTTTTTGTAACGTTAAGGTATCAAAAAAACGATTAATCAGTTCAGGAACATGTTGATGACGAATCGCTTCGGTATGCAATTGAGGCAGTCGCTCGGCAAAATCGAACGATACACGGGTAAAAATGCGCCGTTGCAAGGTTTCACTGACGGTCATTTGCATGACGACCAGTAATCCTGAAAAGAGCGTCCCTGCCGTTACTGCAATAATCAGCACCCACCAAGAAGCGGAAATAGCCCCTCCTTGAATGAAATTGAGAATGGCTTGTACGCCTAAAGGCAAGGTTAAATTGATAACCCCCGCAAAAATAGCGTAAATATAAATATAAGAAATTTCCTTCCTATCTCCTTTAATCAGCCTAATAAATCGTTCGATGGTTGATAATTTTGATGCTTCTGCCACTATTATTCCGTTTTTTATGAATGCGCAATTGTAATATTAATTCATCCAAATTATGATAAATAATTGATTATCAATAATTTAGCTATTAATTCATCATTTTTTTAGGATAAGTCATCTAAAAACAATCTATTTGTGTTAGAAGTTCATCCATTTTTAAAAAATCAGAAAAATACTTGGGCATGCATTTATAAATAAGCGTATTATTAAAAACAAAATAGGACTTTGCTTTCTTTAATTTTTAGCAATGCTTTATTCAAATTTACCTTTAATTCTTGTTTATTTTTGGAGAATACATCTTTTATTTGAACATTTTTTAGATGATTCGGGCGGGTTTAATTCGTGCGAATAAGGAGGAATTCGATACAAAAAGAATCATTTTGATACGCACAAATTCAAGCCAAAAAGGTTCGATTTGCCAAGCATATAAACCCGTTGCAATTGCACCGAATGACAATAATCTTTTTATAAAGGTTCGACGTTTTATCATGTTGATTTTCAAATTATATCGTTTTATTATGTTGATTTAAAATCTATTACAAATTAAAATAATTAATATTCTACTTCTTCCTATTTAACTTTGACAACCTATTCTTAAATTTTCAATAATATTACTTTGAGTCGGATCTCCCAAATCCATCAAATAATAATCCGCATCAGATCCAAAACCAATGTCTTTCGCGTAAACCATTTGAACTTGATTTTGCTTGATTTTTAAGTTTATTAACTTGAAAAATGAAGTTAAATTATTGGCAATCACAAATTTTTTACATTGGTCTCTTCCAAAATTAAGTACCTGCCCATAAATGCCTTTTTCATCGGGGTCTAAATCAATTCCAATATGATTGCCGCCGCCATCATGCCAAATCGGAATCCATTTTAAATTAATATATTTTATTTTAATCGCTTTTGCAGGATAGGATGTACCACCTTCTTTTTCATAATGATAGTAATCGCCAAAAGTTTCCCCATCATTCAACTCTTGCATACTTAATTCTTTCCAACTATCATATTGAGCTATTAAATTTGGAATATCTAAAAAAGTCATGCTCATAAAAACAGAACCTCTATATGGGAAATCCATTTGCCCATTATTGAGTGCATATAATTGAGTTAATTCTTCTGGTAATGGAAAAGAAAAATGCTTTTTTAAAAGGTTTATTTGTGATGGATTTGCGCCTGCGTTTAGCAACTCAGATTGTTGTGGCGAAACTTTTTTTAACCACTTTTTGTACTTTTCCCACTCGGATTTTAGTTTCACGCAAAATTATTTTTATTAATTTATTGATAAATAAATGATTATCAGATATTTACAATTTTATTAAAATCGCAATTTTAATTTGGCGATGCTGCTTCGCCCAAAGAATGGTTCGAGCCGCATAACTCGTTGACCAACCGACGCACGTCCCATGTGGATTTTGGTCACCTGGCGCAGGGCAATACTTTTTCAAAGAAGCACTCGAAGGCATGG
>JBDLWG010000081.1:0-5013 GCA_039804385.1 Bacteroidota bacterium | reverse complement strand
GATTTAATGCGCCAAAATACGCTATGGCTTCATAACAAGAAGACCGATGAATTTTTCTTTGAATCCTTTTTTGAAGTATCTCCATCGGAGCGTTACAAACCGATTTTTATGTTTACCGTTTTTAAATCAGATGCATCTTCGTTCAATCAGTCGCAAGAAATCATGGTGCGTTACCCGCCTTATGACACGACAAATACGGATGCTGCAGGTAAAACCTACCATTTGCAAACACGCCCTTGGTGGCGCGATGCAAACGATAACAATCGAACCAATGCCTTTTGTTGGCGAGAAATGATTGAAGGTCAATTAGTTACGATGGGTTTATCAAGAGCCTATTCGAGCATTCGACTGGATAATCGGATGCAGCAGCGTGCTTTTTGGGTAGAAATTCCTGTGCGCAAACCCAATAAATTTTTCTTATGTATTGATTGGATGCTAAAAATAGATTAAAAAAAATGCTACAAACCGTTGCGCGAATCAATGTTTTATTATAACTTTGTATTTCAAAGTTCTTTTTAATAAAAATTTATTTTTTGAAAATGCAACCCATTGATACCGCAATAGAAACGCCCTTGCTTAAACGCAATGATGGACTTTACACCGTCGGCTGGATCATCCTGCTGCTGACCGCTTTTGGGTATATTGTATCGCTTTACCAGCAAAATAAGGATTTTTCTGCACAATTTGTGTTGAATTATCTTGGTTTTTTGTTTTTTTTCGGTTGCACACTCTTTGAATCGGGCGGTATCCGTTTCCGAAAATTAGCGGTTTCCGACCATCGCCTCTGGATTCAAAACGTGATTATTTTGACATTCAGCGCGTTAAGTTTGAATACTTCGATGGAAGTATTTTCCCCTTTTCCGATTTGGATGAATCTAACGGTCGTCTCCATGATGATAGCCTTACTTGTATTTCCCTATTGGGAACGATTGCCGCAATGGGGCAAGTGCGTTTTAGGGTTTGTACAAGGCGGCTCATGGCTCATGTGCCTTTATCTGATAGCGTTTATCGGACCTTTACATGCGATTGCGATTCCTTTAATCCTTTTTTTAGGGATTTCCATACACACTTTTGTACCCCTTTTTTGGTTGATAATGTTATGTTTACACATTAAAAAATATTGGCACGAATCATTTTATAAACAAAGTGTTTTAATTGGTTTTTTAGTACCCATTTTGGCACTCAGTTTTTACCTTTATCGTTGGCATCATATTCAAAAAATCATTCAAGTTACGGAAACGAATTACAATTCGCAATCCAAATATCAAGATTTACCGCAATGGGTGGTACTCAGCCAACATTTGCCCGATGATATTTTGACGGAAACCATTGTAACGAGTCCGAGTGCTTCGCAACGATTTGATTGGGGCGGCAGTTTGAATTTTACAGGTAGTCAGCGCAGGTATCACAACCCATTTGCGATGATTGCAATGGGTTTTTTTGGTGAGATTAACCTTGATAATAACACACTTATACATTTATTAGAATCAAAATATGATGCTCGACACGATACACATCGCCGTTTGTGGTCGGGCAATAATTTGAGTACCAAAAGCATTGCAACGAATGCACAAATTTTTCCTACACACCGATTGGCTTACATAGAGAAAATAATTACCATTCATTCAAACAATCCAAGTCGTCGTCGAGGCGATTGGAATGGGCAGTGGAGTGGGGGAGAGCAAGAAGCGGTTTATACATTTCACTTGCCAGAAGGTTCGGTGATGACTTCTTTATCGTTGTGGATCAATGGTTTAGAAGAAAAATCAAGGCTCACGACTCGCGGAAAAGCGGATAGTGCGTATGCGGAAATCGTCGGACGGGAGCGCAAAGACCCCGCTTTGATGCACTGGCAAGAGGGCAATCGGGTTACAGTGACCGTTTTTCCCTGTACGGCGGCGGAAGATAGGATTTTTAAAATCGGTTGCACGATTCCATTATTGGAAACCGAAAATCGATTGCGTTTGAAAAGCATTTGGTTGGAAGGTCCCGATTTATCGGAAACATCTGAAAAAATCGCGATTCGATTTGGGGATGGAGCGCAAAAATCATTGTCCTCTCAACCAACCCGAAAATTGTTATTGACCAATGACAATACGTATTCAGGTGCGTATTTGCCCGACTGGTCTTTGGATTTTGAAGCACCACCAATTTCGATGCAAACCTTTGATTTTCAAGGAAATAGTTATAAAATGGAAAAATGGACTCCTGGTTTAGAGCCATTTCAACCACAAGAAGTGGTGCTTGACGTGACAAATGAATGGTCGAGTAGCGAGCTTGAAAACGCTTTTGAATTATTTAAAAATCAAAAAAAGGTTGCCTTTTTCCCTGAAAAAAAAGAAGTGAAATCGCCTGAGGAAGTAGCCATTTTGCGCCATTTGTCTTTTAATATGTTGCCTTTATATGATTTGAATCCAAGCGGACAGACGCTTGTGGTGACGAAAACAGGAGCCAAAACGCCTTTTATTTCCGATTTGGAAACCAAACAAGTCGATAATCGCTTTTCAAACAAGGATGACAATAAAGATATAGGCACTCGTTTTTCGCTTCTTACCAAGCATTTTTTCAAAGGGAATGACCCGAAAATCCGCGTTTTTGATTTATCCGAAGAAAAATCGGCATATTGGCAATCGCTTCGAGCGATTCGATTGATACAATATACGGCGGGAACGATGAATGATTTAAAACAAATCGTTCTAAAAAGGCGATTTCCCATTTTGGATGAGAATGAAAATCGCATGGTGATTCCAGAGTCAGGCGTTTGTATTACGCGGACGGCGGCGGAGCAAAAAGGTCAGCATGTACAAGTGCCAGACCATTTATTGCGCCTTTACGCGTACAATGATTTGATGCGACTTATGGGCAAAGATTTTTTTGATAAACAAAAAGTCGAAACAAAATTAGTTCGTAAGGCAGAAGAAGCCTATATTGTTTCGCCTATATCCAGTTTGATTGTTTTGGAAAGCCAATCGGATTATGATAGAATGGGGATTGGTGAAAATAAAAATTCACTTGGCAATGCCCATATTGGCAATAAAGGAGCCGTTCCAGAACCGCATGAATGGGCTTTATTGGCTTTGATTGCAGGGCTTGTATGGTGGCAATATCGGAAACAGGTATTTTTGTAACTGAGTAGTTCAATTGAAAGAACCGATCTAAAAGGTCGGCAAGGTTGCAACCTCGCCGACCTTGATTCGATACGAATCGGTTGATTATCAATGAGTTCTATTTTAATAATTTATTTCGACTCAATTACTTATTATCATTACGATTCATTACTTATGTTGATTATTTCATTAAAAATATTCGCCCAAACGGGCAAATTTGGTTTCGTGGAAATCGAAATGCACAAATCACGGGTTTTGGAATTATTGGGCAAACCGAATGAAGAAAGTATCAATCTCGAAACGGGTGTTGATATTCTTTTGTACGGGAGTTATGAATTTTTCTTTTTTGATAAATATTTGATAGGCATTCAAAATGAAAGCCTTCAATATTACAAACAAAATTTGGCTCAATTTTCCAATTCAATCTTTCGTATAGATACTTGGTTTATGAACGGGCGCAAGGAACGAACTTATAAAGATGTAGTATCTTTTCTTGAAAAAGAGAAGATTACGTATGAAGAACAAATTAAACATAATATTATTTTTCTCTATTTGCCAAGTGGGGTTTCGTTTGATTTTCACAATCATTCTCATTATGGAGGCACTTGGAATGAAAGTACGCGCCGCTATACCTATCCTATTATTCCTAAAAAAGAAGATTATGTTTTGGTTGGAATCCGCTATCATCCGCCGCTTTAAGGACTTTAAGAACACTTTAAGAAGACTTTAAGAGGACTTACGTAAAGTCCCCATTAAGGACTTTAAGAAGACTTTAAGAAGACTTTAAGAGGACTTACGTAAAGTCTCCATTAAGGACTTTAAGAACACTTTAAGAGGACTTACGTAAAGTCCTCTAATTTTTGTAAAAAAGGGATACTTGATATGCCATAAAATAATAGCTTTGCCGATTCGTTTACTTATCAAAAACAAATCGCTATCCTAAAAATGTTTAGAAAAACAAATGTTTTATTTTTTAGCATTGTAATATGCTTATCTATAGTGAATTGCAAAGACGATTCGCCCAAACGCAACGTAGGCAAAACGCCTACAACACCATCCGCCACTTCCAAACCAGCTGATAATCCTGCTGCGTCATTGCCGAATGCAACGTCCGAAAAGTCGAATCCCACTGTGATACCTGCATCGCCGCGAGTCGGTACAGGTATGCCTGCACCGACCAAAATCGCCGCTAAACCTGATTATGACATTCAACTTTGGTCGGAAATCGTGCGTTTAGACTCGACGGTTTTGATTGACATCAAATATGCAACCGATAGCAATTTTGTCAAACAAAAAATGTATGATTGTGGACGTTGTTTTTTGCGTCCCGAGGCGGCAACAGCGATTGCGAAAGCGCATAAAATGTTGAAAGACAAAGGTTTCGGTGGTTTAAAAATGTTTGATTGCTATCGTCCGCGCCCTTTTCAACAGCGACTTTGGGATAAAGTGCCTGATGATAGGTTCGTTACGCCGCCTCAAAAAGGGTCGCAACACAGTCGCGGTGCGGCGGTTGATTTGACGATTGTGGATAAAAATGGGCAAGAATTGGACATGGGTACGCCTTATGATTTTTTTGGAAAAGAGGGTTTTCCTGATTATAAACCAACGACCAAAGCAGAACAGGCGCATTGGACGCAATTTAAAGTGCGTGAAAATCGAGATTTATTGAAAAATACGATGGATTCGGTGGGTTTCAAGCCGATTCGGACTGAATGGTGGCATTTCGATTGGCGACATAAAAAACCAACTGATGTTTTATCCGATTGGGTTTGGAAATGCACTGAGTAATGTCAAATTCGATGCCCAACTTTCGCAAAGTGTTTTTTTAACAAAATTTGTTTTAAAAATATCAAAATGAAGTTTTTCAAAAAGGAAAAATTTTCAATTTTTCCTTTTTGAAAAACTC
>JBDLWG010000080.1:0-7917 GCA_039804385.1 Bacteroidota bacterium | reverse complement strand
TTATATCTTTGCGTGTTTGCCAGAATTGCGGTGCTTCACAAATCACCAGTGCATCAGGATAGACGCTCGTATTAGCTTGTTCGATGTAAATTTTTAAATCACTTGAACAAACACGAAATTTGCCCTCTATTTGGCGAATGCCATTCTTCAGAGCGGTTATCATATTTGCACTAATTTCGCTATGTGCGAGAGTTCCTCCTGCCATTTTTACAATTTTTCCGTTATAAAATTCGTGCTTTTCGGACTCGCGTGCTTCGCGGGACAGATATTCTTCAAAAGTATAGACTTTTGTAGGACGATTCAGTTTAGCTATTTTTGCATAGACCATAATGCTATTATATTTTTTACAAAGATAGTTAAATAACACCTGCTTTCAAAATAGGTTTACTCAAAAATGGATAAAATTTTATTTTTTGAGTGGTTTTGAAATTGGAATGGTATCTTTGCCCCGATTTGTAAACCGTCGTTTGAAAACGACTATGCGTTATTTTTAATAAAAACAATCTGTTTTAACCAATGCAATTATTAGACGGAAAATTTTTATCAGAGACGATTAAAAAAGAAATCGCACATCAAGTGCAATCTATCCAACAAAAAGGTGGAAAAGTCCCGCATTTGGCAGCCGTGTTGATTGGGGACAATCCTGCAAGTCAAGCGTATGTGTCGAGTAAGGTCAAATCTTGTGCGCAAGTAGGTTTTCATTCGACTTTGATTCGGAAAAATACAACTATTTCACAAAACGAATTGTTGGAAATTATTGATGATTTAAATCAAAAGGATGCTATTGATGGTTTCATTGTTCAATTGCCCTTGCCAAAACACATTGATGAACAGGCGGTTATCATGGCGATTGACCCGCGCAAAGATGTGGACGGTTTCCATCCGATGAATGTCGGGCGCATGGCGCAAGGATTGCCTGCGTTTTTGCCTGCAACGCCTTTTGGTGTTTTAGAAATGTTGAAACGTTATAATATAACGACTGCGGGCAAACATGCCGTCGTGGTTGGCAGAAGTAACATTGTGGGTACGCCTTTGAGCATTTTGCTTTCCCGCAAAGGGTGGGATTGTACGGTGACTTTGGCGCATAGTCGCACTCAAAATCTGATGGAAGTGTGCCAAACGGCTGATATTTTGGTTGCAGCTATCGGGATTCCGCGTTTTATCAAGGCAGAGATGGTCAAAACGGGCGCGGTGGTGATTGATGTTGGCATCAATCGCATCGAAGATTTGACTGCACCGAAAGGAACTCGGTTGGTCGGCGATGTTGATTTTGCAATGGTTGCGCCGAAATGCAGTTTTATTACGCCTGTTCCGGGTGGTGTGGGCTTGATGACGGTGGTTTCCTTGTTGACGAATACGTTACAAGCGGCGAAACAGCGCGTTTTAGTATAATCCAATTTCTTCTGTCATATTTTTGTCATTTTTTAATAAAAAGAACCTCGTTTTAATAAAATGAACTACTATTGTTATGAAATTGAAGTAGAGTCGTATCAAGTTGATATTTTGACGGCGTTACTCGGCGAATTGCCTTTTGATTCTTTTGAGGAAACCGATAATGGTTTAAAAGCCTATATTCCGGAACCTGATGATGCAATAGATGTACAAATGTTAATTGCTGATTATGCAGAACAGTTTGAATTTCAATATGTTAGAAAATTAATTCCTGCTGAAAATTGGAATGCCGTTTGGGAAGCTAATTTTCAACCGATTCAAGTAGGGCATTTTGCCGCTGTGCGTGCCGATTTTCATCCACCGATAGTGGATGTAACGCATGATATAGTAATTCATCCGAATATGGCATTTGGCACAGGGCATCATGAGACGACCTACATGATGATGGAAGCGATGCAAGGATTGGATTTTAAAAATAAATATGTTTTTGACTATGGTTGTGGTACGGGCATTTTGGCAATTCTGGCTTCAAAATTGCTCGCGTCGCAGGTAGAAGCGGTGGATATTCAAAAGGAATCTTATGAAGCTACCCTTCAAAATAGTGAAACGAACCATATGAACAATATACACGCTGTTCAGGGGACTTTGGAGGCAGTGCATGCAGCCGATTTCGACGTGATACTGGCAAATATCAATCGGAATGTAATTTCTGATTCGCTTTCGACGTTATACCAAAAGTTGAAACCGAATGGCAAATTGCTCATTTCTGGCTTCATGACGCAAGACGAATCGTTTATGCGACAGCATCTCGCACCTTACGGTTTTTCGATCCAACAAATTCTGCATCGTGGTTATTGGCTTTGTATGGTTTTGGATAAAACGAGTTAAATCATATAGGTTTTTTGGACAAATACTTTTTACAAACAAAATCATATTAAAATACTCCATTCTACCTATGTCATTGTCTCGTAAGCGGATCCGATAACCGAAACTTAAAATTATCAAGCCTAATGAGACCTTTGTTCCGAAAACGAGCCGTCTTATGCCTGTTCTCGCTGTTGTTGTCAGCGATGAACGCGCCTTTTATTGCGGCTCAAGCCTTGAACACTTTTCCTGACGAGGAAACCGAATTTTTAAAAAAATTGGGTGAGTTTGTGACGTTGAGCAAACAGGAAGATGTGAAAAAAACATTTATGAATTTTGAAGCCAAAATGAAAAGTGGTGGCTTCAATCCAACCGAATCGAAGCGGATTCATTCAACTTGCAACAAAATGTTGTCTTATAAGTTGAATGCGATTCCTTATTTCACTGATTATTTGCATTGTTTGACTTCCATCGAAAGCAATAAAGATGGAAAAAACTCTCGATTAGAAGCATGGCAGAATGTAATTGATGCGATGTTGGACGATGCTGGTGCGCAAAATCGGCGATTTGAAGCCGTGCGTCAATTTTTGGATTTTTCCGAGCAATTTTATGAAAAAGGCGTTTTGCGTTTTGCCGAATTGATTACGAATTGGTACGCGCCTTCGCTTGATTACACCTTGAAATATGAAAAAGGGATTCCTTCTTTGGAATGGAAAAAGTTGAATTTGACGGCGCGTTTGAAAAATGATTCGATAGTGCTTTGGGAAACCTCTGGTACTTTTTTTCCAATGAAAAATGTTTGGAAAGGCTCGAAAGGCAAAGTAGCTTGGTCGCGGAATAATTTGCCTGAGGTGTATTGTGAGTTAAATGATTATTCGATTGATGTGACTAAAGGTTTTTATAAAGCAGAAAAAGTTAAAATTCATTACCCTGCTTTTTTCCCTGACCGTGATATTGATGGCAATTTTGAAGACAAATTGACTTATGCCAATGAAAAGATTGAATTGTCCTATCCACGTTTTGAATCCTATGAAAGGGTATTGAAAATCAATAACATAGGTGGTGGCATTCAGTATGAAGGCGGTTTTAGGCTGCATGGGACAACGGTTTTTGGTTTTGGAACGAAGGATTTGAAGGCACATTTGAATATGATTGACCGCAAAAGTAAACGTTCTTTTCGAGCAGGTGCGGAGACTTTCGTGATTCGGAAAGGCGAAAATATCATTGGCGAAAGGGTCGAAACGGCGGTTTATTTTGGCAAAGATTCGATTTATCATCCTTCGGTGAAATTGAAAATTGACATCAATAAGTCTGAAGTTTCATTAGAAAGAGGGCAGCGCGGAAGCGATAGAAACCCCTTTTTCAACTCCTTTCAACAAATGACGATTGACGTTGGCAAAATTTCTTGGTATGTTTCTAAGGATTCGTTGGTGATTGGTGATAAATCGCCTGGCATGGGGACGATAAAAAATGAAGCCGTCTTTGAATCTTTACAATATTTTAGCGAGCAAGATTATCGCAAAATTCAAAATATTGCAACGGTTAACCCCATTTCTATCATCAAATTGTATTCGGATGAGGTTAAAAAGCGGACTTTGAATGCCAATGATATTGCTAAAAAAATAGACCCAAGTATGAATGCGGGCAGTATTCAAAGTCTTTTATATGATTTAGTTTCTCAAGGTTTTATCAATTATGATGCTGATAATCAAACGGTTGAGTTGCGCGATAAGATTTTTCATTACGCCAGTGCGAATCAAAAAAAGGTCGATTACGATGTATTGCGTTTTCGTTCTGAAAGCAAGGAAGTGAATGCAAGTATGGCATTGACGGATACCACGATTTCGGTCAATGGGGTGAAAAATGTCGAATTGAGTGATAAACAACGCGTCGGGGTTGCCCCAGAAAACGAACATATTGTGTTGAAAAAGAATCGAAATTTTGATTTTGATGGAAAACTATTTGCAGGATATTCCATTTTTCATGGTAAAGATTATCATTTTGATTACAATAAGTTTGAAATAAAGATTGATTCTGCCCGATTTGTGGATTTGTACTTGAGGGTGGGTACGGATAAATATGGCAAACCGATTGCCAATGCGATTCATTCGCGGATTGAGCATTTGCAAGGTATTATGTTGATTGACGCGCCAACCAATAAATCAGGGCGGGAAGATGTGAAAATGTTCCCATCGTTTCAAGCGCGTTCCAATTCATTTGTGTTTTACGATAACAAAGGGACGCAATCGGGCGTGTATAAACGCGATTCTTTCTTTTTCAAATTAGACAAATTTTCATTAGATGGTTTGGATAGTTTGACTAAAAATGATTTGAAATTCAAGGGATTGATGCGGACTTGCGACATTTTTCCCGATTTTAGAGAGACTTTGACGCTGCAACCCGATAGTTCTTTGGGTTTTGTGACCATTTCGCCGAAAAATGGCTATCCTGTATATCGAAATAAAGGAAATTTTACAGGGGAGATGAAGTTGAATAATGGTGGTTTTTTTGGAAATGGCTCTTTAAGTTACTTGGGTGCGTTCATTAATTCCAATGACATTATTTATCATCCGAAGCAGTTGATGGCGAGTGCGAAGACTTTTGAGTTGAAAGAAGACCGTTCAGGCTCGGTGCAAGTGCCGCAAGTGACGGGCCCTGGTATTCAAATCGATTGGAAACCGTATCGGGATAGTATGTATTTGACGGCGAAAGAATCGGCATTTTCGTTTTTCAAAGAGGGGAAACATTCGTTGCGCAGCACGGTCATCTTGACTCCGACAGGGGTGAAAGGGATTGGTACTTTTGAGTGGGATAGGGCGCGATTGACTTCTAAATTGTACTCTTTTGGAGCCTTTTCGGTGTCGGCAGATACGATGAATATGGGCATTAAAGCCATTGGTACGCCAGACCAATTGGCATTTGATACCAAAAATGTACGCGGAAAGATTGATTTTGACGAACAAATTGGTCGTTTTAAGGCAAATTCGGATGATATTCAAACAGCTATGCCTTATAACAAATATAAAACTTCCATCAATGAATTTGCTTGGGATTTGAAAAATGAGATTATCAATTTCAAGACGGATGGCAATGATGCAACGTTTTTATGCAGCGATAATGACCAAGATTCTTTGCGCTTCAAAGGACGGACAGC
Organism: Bacteroidota bacterium; assembly: GCA_039804385.1. Taxonomy (GTDB): domain Bacteria; phylum Bacteroidota; class Bacteroidia; order Chitinophagales; family Saprospiraceae; genus JAAFJT01. The sequence continues at coordinate 2,507 of JBDLWG010000080.1, read as the reverse complement.
AGCATACGATTTGAAATCGAACTTATTGAAAATCGGTGGTGTAAATGTGATACAATCTTGTGATGCGTATATTTATCCCGATAAAGAAAATGTTGAAATTCGGGAAGGGGGTGTTATGACGACTTTAAACAATGCGCGAATTATTTGCGATACGTTGAACCGACACCATATTATCAATCGGGCAACTGTTAATTTGAAGGGCAAAAAAAATTACGTAGCGGAAGGTTATTATGAATATAATATTGCGTCTCGGAATCAGGAAATCAAATTCGACAATATTCTTGGAGAACGGATTGGCAAAGGGCAGCGGGCTGAAAAACGGACGGAAACGCGGGCAAGGGGCGAAGTCAAACAAGGAGATGATTTTCACATTGACCACAAAACGTTGTTCAAAGGCAATATTACCTTAGCGGCAAATTCCAAAAACTTGAAATTTGAAGGTTATGCGAAGTTGGACGCAGAGAATTTGCCTGACAAACAATGGTTTAGCATCAATAGTGCGGCGGATAAAACGGATTTGGCGATTCAATTTGCCTTTCCTAAAAATGAACGCGGTGATTTATTGCATACAGGATTGTTCATCAGCAAGGAAAATGAGGTCTTGTATCCGCGTGTGATGATGCCTGTTTACTTCCGAAAAGACCGTTCTTTGATTGATGTAACGGGTATTTTCAAATATACGCCTAAGACGGATGAATTTACCTTTGGCGATTCTTCCAAAATCATTGGCGGTATTTTGCGGGGTAATAAATTGGTTTATAACAATAAAACGGCAAGTATCAATGTAGAAGGAAAGTTTAATATGGGTTCTGGGTTGAGTTACATCAAGTTACAAACAGCAGGGCGTGCAAAAACGACTTTCTTATCAGCAGATGAAACGGCTTCTACGAGTGATTCGGGTGCAATCAAGGCGGCGCGTATCAATGTAGAAACGATGGCTTCGTTGGATATGATGGTTCCCGAAAAATTATTGAAAACGATGGCACAAGATATTCAAGCGGGTTCGTTTGATTCGCCTGATATTGATTACAATAAGGATGATTTTTATGAAAAAGCGTTGGCGGAATTTATTCCTGACAACCGCGATTTGTATAAAATTATCAACGAAATGCGGACGCGGACGTTAGATGTGCCATCGAAATACAATAAAACGAACTTTTTCTTCAGTCGATTGAATATGCGCTGGGATGCTGATTTGAAAAGTTTTGTATCTCAAAATAAAAAAGTAGAATTGAATAATGTTGCTGGCATTAATATCAATAAAAATTTGACAGGTTATGTCGAGTTTAAAATGCCTTCCAATGAAGATGATAAAGTGCAAGTTTACTTGAAAACAGGTAATGATTATTTCTACTATTTTGCGTATCAAAAAGGGATTTTGAGTATCACTTCCAATAATCAAAAAATGGAAGAGGAGTTCAATAAAATGAAGCCAAAAGAAAAAATTAAAAAAATGGATGATGGCGAAACCTTTGAAATACAATGGGTTGAGATGGGCGCGGCAGAAATGTTTGTGCGAAAAGTGAATGCTGGACAGAAATAATTTGCGTTAGGCAGGAATAAAAAGAAGGAATTAAGGGCACATAATCTTCGTTTGTGCCTTTAATTCCTTTTTTTAAGGTAGATAAAGCATATTTTTACCCGATTAAATTCTTTTTGCTTAAAAATTTTAAGCTTGGGGGATGTAATGAATGATTTAACCTAATATTTGCCAAAACGGTACAATTGATACAATAATTACATAATCGTTTAAAAATCAATGCCTTATGATTTTATCAAAATGCTTCTCAATAAAATAGTTCCTCAAAACAAAAAAAAGATTGAAAGAATTGCAAAATAAAAGCAAAAAAGTTTGGTAGAACGAAATCAAGTTGTACCTTTGCGTCGCTTTAAGAAACAAGGGGTCAAATGAGACAAGCGGTTTGAAAAACATCCAAAAAAAGTTGAAAAAAGTTTGGAGATATGAAAATAAATTGTACCTTTGCGCCGCACTAAGAGACAAGCGTTGAAAAAAAATATTTATTTCAATAAAAGGAATTCAAACAAACTAAAAAAAAGTTAAAAAAACTTTCAAAAAAGTTTGGTGGAATGAAAAACAATCGTACCTTTGCAGCCGCTAAGAAAAGCGAGTAAGAAATAAGAAAAACGTGCCTCAACGGGAGGGTTTTAAGAATGCTTAAAACGTGGTTCGAATCCATACAGTTACCAAAAGTGATGTTTTAAAAGCGATGACAGTTTAGCTAAGAACTGCAATCGTGAGTAAGAACGCTAATCACAAAAAGTTCTTTGACAGACCGAAAGAGTAGAATTAAATCGTAACAACAGAAAGATAAGTTTGTTTTTTTAAGACGATTTATGCAAAATCTAAGTGCGACCGCAAGGAAGCATAAAGAGAAAGGAAGCGAATTAGGGCGCACGGGGGATGCCTAGGCTCTCGAAGAAGACGAAGGACGTGGTAAGCTGCGAAAAGCTACGGGGAACTGCAAACTGGTTTTGATCCGTAGATG
>JBDLWG010000079.1:0-3899 GCA_039804385.1 Bacteroidota bacterium | reverse complement strand
GAAAATATGAAACGAGCGTTGATTTATGGTTCTGCGATGGCTTCTTTTTGTGTTGAAAAATTCAGTATTGACGGCATCAAAGGCTTGACTCAAGAGCGCATTGAACGCAGAGTCCAACGTTTTAAAGAAATGATGCAGGTAGCTCTCTAAAAAATAGGATACTATTGGGGCGATTTTTGAAACACATAGGACACATAGGTTTCATAGGACACATAGGGTATTCTTTATTTATTTCAGCCATTTCCGTTTTGGAAATTTTTGAAATAGGATGCTTCTGATTGGAAGCATAAAAAAGAGCTTTTTAGTAAATTTTTGCGCTTTTGGATTGAAAAGTTCCTTAAAATCCTTCCAATCAGAAGCATCCTATTTCAAAAATTTTCAAAGCAGAAATGGCTGAAATAAATAAAAAATGCCCCTATGTGTCCTATGAAACCTATGTGTCCTATGTGTTTTAAAAATGCTAAGATTGACGCAAATTATCCAACAATTCGTTTAAAGTACGCGCATCCGCCTCACTAATCACTTTCACTTTTTCCGTAATCGCATATTCCAACAAAATATTGGCTTCATCAACCCAATTAGAGCCCTGTGCAGTCAGCGAAACTTCGACGCGGCGGCGGTCATCATCCGAAATCCGCCGTTCCACCAAACCTTTTTGTACCAATTTATCCACCAAACGAGATGTATTGGAATTTCTATCCAACATTTTTTCCGTTAAGGTGCGAATCGATGCAGGTTCGTTCATCCCACTCAACACACGCAACAAATTAAATTGTTGTGTCGAGAGGTTAAAAGGTTTGAGCATGGTAGTCATGGCATAGTCCAACCAAGAAGCCGTAAAACGGATATTAATAACGGCTTTAATATACTCGTTTGCGTAATGCTCTTGGTTGAGTTCCTTATCAATTTTCATAAAGAGCTATTGTTAGTTATGGCAAATATAACAACATATTTACTGTTCACAAAACTTTGCCCCTGTTTTTCAATTTTTTTTTGTAATTATTTTGTTAGAAATGTTTGGTTTGTGCTTATAATGATTTTATTTTATTTAAAATCAATTTTTTATATATTTGTAAAACTAAAATAACGAAATTTGATTATCAATGGTTTCTGAATTTTCTGCGGGTTGTATGGGCAATGCTATGGGCGCAGAATCGGGCAAAATCCGCTTGATAACCCGCAATCGATGCGAATATTCATTGCGTTCTGCATTGAAAATACCTTGATGATCCAACTTATCAAGCCGTACTTGTCCAGATGCGTGCAAAATTTCATTCGGATTTAAAACAATACCAACATGTGTGACTTTGCCTTTATCATTTTCAAAAAAAGCCAAATCACCCGCTTGGGATTCGTGTATAAAATCGACCACTTTGCCTTGTTCGACTTGTTGACTCGCATCGCGCAAGAGCCGAATACCGACTTGTTTAAACACAATTTGTGTCAAACCAGAGCAATCAATTCCAAACGGAGCCCGACCGCCCCACAAATACGGTGCATAGAGGTAACGGCGCGCCACTTTGATAACGCGTTCTTGAGTAGGTGACCATTGACCATTCAAAATCGCCGTTCCATTATAATGATATTTTCTATCACCTATCCGCAAATTCACGCCATCATACAAAGGCAAAGTTGCGCCCATCGTAATCGGAATAAAATGGGTATCATTGGCAACAGGATGAACCAAATCGTACGCAACGGCATAATCTTTTTTACATTGATTAAAAACCGTATTGGTAATGCGTTGAAATTGACGCACATCTGCCCATCCTTCATAACCATCCCATTCACAACGGATATTTGCCCAAAGTTTTTTAACACTCAAGACTTCCACCAACTCGCCAAATAAAAGTTGTGTAACCATTTCTGCCCTATCCGTTGCTTCGGCTCGGACGGGGACAAGGCTCAATTTACAAACCGCAGGATACTTCATTGATTAACGCTGAAAATTTTAAAACCTTAAAACTTGTTTTAAATAACCGTCAAAAATACTAACAAAACCGTAATTTCCGTTTAACGTGCATTAATTATTTTCAAATAATCCTATTGAAAAACCGATGACTCGATTCGTGTACCGACATGTAAAATTGCAAGAACGACCTTTTTACAACTTTATATTGCCAAAACCGTATTGGGTTAAGCAGTTCTACCTTATATCAACTACTCATTTTCTATGAAAAAAACGGCACTTTTTTGCGCTTTTGCCCTCAAAAGCCTGTGTTTGATGGCTCAAGACCGTCATTTTACACAATTTTATGCGGCTCCATTGCAATTAAATCCTGCTTTGACGGGCGCGTTTGATGGCAAATACCGAGTCGGCGGCGTGTACCGCGACCAGTGGCGCAGTTTGCTTGACCAGCCTTATCAAACGTTTGCCTTCGGCGCAGATATGCGTTTTACGCCTGGTCGAGCAACGGTGAAAGATAAAATTGGGGTCGGCATCACGTTTTTGAATGACCGTGTGAATCAGATTGGATTCAGCACGACGCAATTGGGCTTGTCTGGCGCGTACCACAAATCGTTGAATGCGTTTAACACGCAATATTTGTCCGCAGGTTTCCAATTCGGTCTAACTCAACGCAATGTAAATTACGATTATTTGAACTTTCAAGACCAATTTAACGGGATTGACCAATTTAAAGGCATCAGTCGGGAGAAATTGCCCGAGAATAATTTTGGTTATGCCGATTTATCAATGGGTTTAAATTATGCCAACGCGCCCAAAAATAGAACGGGCGTTTTCATCGGTTTGGCAATGCATCATTTCGCACAACCCAATGTTTCGTTTTATGAACGCCCCGAAATCCCGAATAACAAACTATTTACACGATATTCGGCGCAATTGAATGTTCAAATTCCGATAAATCGACGGGTTTCCTTCACGCCGCGCTTGTTAGCAGCTTTGCAAGGACCGCATTTGGAGATGAATGTAGGAGCAAATATTCGGTCTGTGTTAAATACGAGTGGGACTGCCATCCATTTTGGCACTTGGGCGCGTCCGGTACGCACGCAAAATGGGGTTAATTTAGATGCGATTGCCTTGTTATTTGGGATGGAATTTAACAATATTTTAGTCGGATTGAGTTACGATTTGAATATTCCAACTTTGACCAATTATCGAAAATTGCAAAATTCATTTGAAATTTCACTCATTTATTTGGGTGATTATGAAAATGATGAATTGCTTTGCCCTCAATTTTAGACTTGATGAAGCGTTGGGTGATTTTGCTATAGGATGGATGTACGGATTCAACGGATTCGCACCGATGGGTACGGATGGGTTGTTTTTAAAAAAAAATCCGTACCAATCGGTGCGAATCCGTTGAATCCGTACATCCATCCTATCACAAGACCATCGTGCGTACAGTATAGACCCAAAATTATATCTGCTAAAAGATTGATTGTCAAGGTAGTATAACGTTTGGAGGGTTTGAAACCCTCCAAACGTTGTGGTACTTTAACTACTTACAAAAAACGTGCTTCGAATAGACATTTGAAGCACGTTTTTTGTAAGGTTTCAGCGTTATTTCTACTAATAAGAATTCTTTTTTATTAAACATGCAAATCAATCAGGATCAACCTATGAAATATCAGAATCATCAAAATCAATTATTTGAAATATTGCCTTTGTGCAATACCAATATATACAAAAAACTAACAACTTGTAATGCGCTCACTATCCTATGGATATCATCTGGTAAACTGCATTTACAAATTGATGGTATTCCTTATGTGATTCCTAAAAATACGATTTTATGTATATCGCCTAATCAAAAAGTCGTGATTGACCATTGCGAAGAAGGGCAATATTTAGTACAATATAATCAAGATTTTTATTGTATCATCCAACATGATAAAGAAGTTTCTTGTGCAGGCTTGCTTTTTTTTAGCCCTTATCA
>JBDLWG010000078.1:0-8606 GCA_039804385.1 Bacteroidota bacterium | reverse complement strand
TTGCCCATGCGTTCTGCGGCTTCGATATTTACAGGGTCTTGGTCGCGGTAAACGCGTTTTTCGTAACCCGCGATGAATCCAAATAATTGAATATTGGAAATAAAATCTTTTAATTCAAAGGCATGAATCGCGTTTGTATCCAAATCATATAATCTAAATCGTTGAAAATCAGATACTAATACATATTTTGGCAATTCATGTTCTTTGAGACCCGCAAAATAATTTTTGGCTTGTTGGGCAGCTTTGTCCAAATCTTTGCCTTTGGATTTGTGTTCGACGAGCATCACGCCTTTCCAAAGCAGGTCAATAAAACCTTGTTTTGAATCCGCCTTTTTGACAGCCCATTCAAACGACGCAACCCGCCGCCGCGAAATCCCGAAAACATTGAAAAAAGCATCCCAAAAGGATTTTGCTTCAGCGTGTTCATTAGATTCGTCCGCCCAAGTGCGCGAAAAAGCAATGGCGCGGGATTTAATTTCGTTCCAACTCAGTGGCATAAAATAAAATATTTTTTTAGCACAAAAAATACAAAAATAGTAAAATATTTCAACTTGGATTTATTGGATTATCTGAATTTTCCAACATATTGTTGACCAATACAAGTGAATTAAAAGGAGTGAAATATTTTGCAGCCTCTAAACGTTTTTATCCAAACGGGATGCAAACCTCCCCGCAAATACTTTTATGGGAAATCGAATCATCACATATCTATTGATATGCACGCCATTACATATGATGGCTCAATCTTATACAACTTACAAAACCGCTACTGGTGCTGCAAAAGCAGCGTATGAAGCAGGCAAAAAAGCGGCTTTTACAGGCAATAGGACGAAAGCCGTTCCTTTATTTGAAACCGCTCTCAAGGCAGCACCTGATTTTATAGATGCTCATTTTCAATTGGGTGGAGCGTTGATGGAGGCAGAGAAATATGAAAAAGCGATAGGATATTTTAAAAAAGTAATTGCATTAGATGCTGCATATCAACCAAATGCGCTCTATGGGGCGGGTTATTGTGCCATGAAATTGGAACAATATGCGGATGCGGTTCAATCTTTTGAACAATTTTTGAAAATCCCAACCATTCATCCCGACTTGGCGCGCAAAGCGCAATTATCAGCGCGAAATGCTCAATTCATCCCAAATGCGTTGAAAAATCCAGTGCCTTTTAATCCAAAAAGTTTGGATACCACCGTCAATACTAAAAATTCAGAATATTTGCCTGCGTTAACGGCAGATGGCGAAACTTTAATTTACACCGCCTTGTTGCCTGCGCGTCCGATGCCGCAAGAGGATTTTTATATCAGTCAAAAAAAAGATTCGATTTGGCAAAAAGGCGTTGAAATGACGGCGTTGAATACGGATGAGAATGAAGGGGCGCACTGCATTTCGGCAGATGGGCGCGTCTTGGTTTTTACAGGCTGTAATCGACCAGATGGATTGGGTAACTGTGATTTATACCTATCCATTTTAACAAATGGAACTTGGTCAAAACCTAAAAATATGGGTTCAACCGTCAATTCAGGGCGGTGGGAAGGGCAGCCTACCCTATCGGCGGATGGACAGGCATTGTATTTTTCATCAGACCGACCGGGTGGGCGCGGAGGAAAGGATATTTGGGTTAGTTATCGAAATACCAAAGGTTATTGGGCGGCTCCCGAAGTATTGGATAGCATCGTGAATACCTCATGGGATGAACAAACGCCTTTCATACACCCTGACGGGCAAACCTTGTATTTTACATCGGATGGACATGCGGGCATGGGCGGCAATGATCTTTTTTTAACCCGAAAAGATGTCAATGGACTTTGGAACATGCCTAAAAATTTGGGTTATCCCATCAATACCAAAGGTTATGAGGCTGCTTTGACGGTGAGTTTGGATGGAAAAACCGCTTATTTTAGCAAAAATATCGCACCTGCGGGCGGCAAAGCTAATTATGATCTTTTTTCATTTGAATTAGACCCGTCGATTCGCCCACAACCTGTGACGTATGTGCGGGCAACCGTGCGAGATGCCATTACAAAACAACCGTTATTGGCAAAATTGGATTTGACGGATGTAATTACCAATAAACCTTGTGGGGTTGGCAAGACAAATGAACAAGGTGTTTTTTTAATATGTCTGCCATATGGCAAAAAATATGCGCTGAATGTGTCGAAAGACCAATTTTTATTTCAATCCGAGCATTTTAATTTAACAGAAATTCGGTCTGCGACGAAACCGTTTGAATTAGAAATCTTTTTAGTGCCCCTCCCCTCCCCTATCGCTACGACACCGAATCAACCCAATCCGACTGCGACATCTGTTCCTATGGTTGGGCAAGCGGTGATTTTAAAAAATGTTTTTTTTGAAACAGGATTGGCAACCTTGCGTTCCGAATCGCATTTTGAATTGAATCGTTTAAAAGAAATGTTGGAAAATAACCATGCGTTAAAAATTCAAATTCAAGGACATACGGATAATGTGGGTTCTGATGTTGCGAATCAAACGTTGTCTGAACAACGGGCAAAAGTGGTGTATGATTATTTGATTCAAAAAGGAATTGTGGTGAATCGATTGACGTACAAAGGTTTTGGTGCAACACAGCCGATTGCTGATAATCAAACGACAGAAGGCAAGCAGCAAAATCGGCGCACCGCGTTTATGATTGTCAATTAAGAAGCACATCGAGTGAATAATTCAAATATGTAAGTCATTTAAAATAAGCGAATTAAGGTGCGTCGAGTTTGAAACTTGACGCACCTTTTGGATTTTCAAATCAGCGAATCAAGGTGCGTCAAATCAAACTTGGCGCAACTTGATTCGTTTAATTTTGTCGAAGCACATTCACAGGCAAACACAAAGTCGGTGGGCAAGTTATCACACAACTCGGAATCGTAATTTGTACATCATCCGTACAACCTGCAACCATTTTTCTAAATATGTAATTGCCTGATTTATTCATATTTGTAACATTTCCAGTGCCATCAATGGCTGCATTTGCGTCCAACGGTTGGCTTACAATAGACCAAGTAGCGGTTTGATTCAGATTGATGGTTGTCGGCGCATTGCCTGCCACACAGAGTAACGACTGGTCTGCACCTGCATTCACTGCACAGGTTTTAGCACAAAAAATAGTCAAATCGCCTAATCCATTGGCTTTGCCAAAAGTCGCATTGTTGGAATCATAATCATATAATTTAAAACCATCTGTTTTACGTCCTGTGGTATTACTCATCTGCAAAATACCACCAGAACTTCCTGTGGTTGTTGGGTTTAATACGGTTGCCGAAATCTCTCCAGAACCAGTTTTGAATGCCAAGCCTCCAAAACTGGTTTCTTGATGGAAGCCTGCACTTGGATTCCAAGGATTGAAAGCCCATGTTTCGCCCCAATAATATTCGCCGCCGCCAATACCTTGATTATTGTTTGCGCCCGAATTTCTACTCCCATCCCCATTATTGGGGCGGGCAGGCGAACCAGGACAAAGCCCATTTTGTTCCATTTGAAAAGAACCACCCACATTGCAAATCCGCAAAATATCGCCGCCAGTGTGCACCGATACGTTGCTATTATTGCCCATAATCGGTTTGCGATTGACATAGCCAATTTGATGTCCACTTCTATCCATCAATGCCACAATCATCGAGCCATCCATATCAAACTCAATATCGGATAAAATCGGAGTTGGATACACCGTAAAAACAGGGTCTGTTGAAACCGATTGGTACGTACTCGTCCATGGATACCAACGATTGCCTTCCAAACCGCCTTGTCCACCTGCAAAACCTTTCGTGTAGGTCAATGGAAAATTGTAAACAGGTGCAAAAGTACCTCCATCCAACACCATAATATACGCTTTCAAATCATTTTGATTTTGAGACGTTTCTCCTGTACACGTTACGCCAACCCACACTTTGCCTGCATGTACTTTCACCGCCCAAGGTCGAAAATCGCCATTTGCGCAACCAGGGTCTGGAATCGTGTATTTTTGATTCAAAGTCGGAGTTGCCCCTGCAATATTGACCGATACCAATTCACGTTGAAAAAGATTCATCACCCACAAGGTATTGCCATCTGCGGAAAGATCCATGCCGCCCAAAGAGCGTTTACCAACCGCATCAAACGCCAAAACATCCCAAGAAGGTTGATTGGCATTGATAGGCAATTCATTCGCATCATCGACCGTTCCAACACTTGGGGTGCGCGTATCTGCCCCTGTATTCACACCCAATGTTTGCAAATCAATCAAAGGCGTTGCGGCAAGCGTCGCTTGATTCATATCAATCGCATAAATCCCGCCTGTCCCCAAACTGCCGTAACCAACATGCCGCTTCAAAATCGCACTATTATATAAGGTGTTTTTAGTCGCACCATAGGCAACGCCCCAAGTGGAACCCATTTGACTGGCTGCAATCATGCGTTTCGCGCCCGTTTCGCCTGAATTAGTATAGTCAAACACGACAAAACCAGCTTCTGTACCTGCTGTCCCGCCCGCTAAAGGATTGCCATTGACGTAACAACCCGTACCAATCAAGGTTTCATTGGTGCAACTCATAGCTGTTGGTCCCGCAGGCGGCGTATAAGTAGCATTTGTAGTACAAATATTGACATTAGAAATATACATAAATTCACTTGAACTTGTATAATCAGTATTTCCGACTACCCCAAACCGAATCCGCGTATTGGCAGACGTATAAGCACTAATGTTGTAACTTTTGGTACCACCGCCATCGTTCGTGAAGGTTTCTAAAATGGTGTAAGTCGTGCCGCCATCTCTGGAAATTTCCACGACAAAATCATCGTCCGCTTCCAAATTGGCAGAAGTAGCATAATCGAACGTTAAGGTTGCACTGGCAACACCACTCAAATCAATCGCTCTGTAAATCTTTTTAGAGGCTACTGCCGATAGGTTATTGATGGCTAAGGAAGCATACCTGATTTTAATATCACCTGTTGTAGGATTATTATCATCGCCTTGCTCGGTCCAATCGCCTGCCCACAAACTCGCAGGACTGTTATAAATGTCTGTACAAAACAAATCTTTAATACAAGTGCCACCCACTTGCGCCACAGGCGCGGGAATCTCTTCCAAAACGACATTATCCAACACAATGCCTTTCGTAACCCCTGACAATGCATTGGAATTGGAAACAAATACTTGGATTTTAGTGGCTCCTGCGGGTGCATTCGGAATGGTGAAATAAGTGGTCAATCGTTTCCACTTTAAATCATTCCAATCACTTGGCACAACAGGATTCTCGGCAGGCAAACCTGTATTGACATCCGTGAAGCCGCGTCTATCTAAAACTTGCAGGATAGAGTTGCTATTCGCATCGGCATACTTGACCTCGACGGTGAATGCTGATAGTCCAACCCCACCATTCGGGTTAAGGTGGTCAAAACCCGCACCATCAAAAGTGATTTTATAGGTTTTACAAGCACTCACCCCGCTACCAGACAGACCAAACTCTTGGGATGTACAGGCGCCTAAGTTTGCAATGTATAAAAAACGGTTGCCGCCGCCAACAGGCGCACGAGTCGCATCATGGACCCAATAAACATTGTCATCGCGCCACCAACCAGTAATTTCATCATCGCCACCCATATTGGTTACATTATCGGCATTATTAGCAGGCGATACTAAGGTTGCATTAGCGGTAAAAGTACCTGTTTCAAAGCTACCATTCGGAAATAAATTCTGAGCTTGAAGGTTTGTTTGGAGGACACACGGGAGGAGAATTGTCACCCAAATACAAATTTTAGTTAAAAGATTCATCTTCAATGAGTTTAAATTATGTATTGTATATTGTGAATTATTTAAATTACGTTAGGATTGCGTTTTTTTGAATCAAGAAGGAGGGCATTAAAAATTCAAATCCGAAATACTGCTTTAAGCAATTTTAAATTACATGTTACAAATAACAAATGGATACAAATTAAAATGGTTCTTAAAATGGGCAAATTGTGACATGGTTTCATTTGTTTTTTATAAAAATATTTTTAAAAAATAAATATAATATTCAAATCTTTATAAAATCATAGATTTTTTATAATAAAAAAAGGAAAAAATCGTACTTTTGCGGTTTCCAAAACGCATATAGCTTTCTATATGTTTTAAATGTGGCAAGATTTTGGATTTCAACATTTCTAACGGATTCCAAATAATTGATAATCAATTGATTAGAGATAGAAGAATTCAAAATCAACAAAATAATTTCAAACCAACCTTTTTAAAAAAGTCTGTCAATGAGTAATCTTTTGTACGTTTTGCCAGTATTTGGCTTGGTCGCGTTGGCTTACATGTTCGTCCTACAGGCGTGGGTGACGAAACAAGACGCTGGAAATGACCGCATGAAATTCATTTCTTCGGCAATCGCGGATGGTGCGATGGCGTTTTTGAGTGCAGAATACCGCATTTTGGCAATCTTTGTTGTCATCGCAGGTCTTGCCTTAGGATTTCAATCCATGATGGTTGAAAATTCAAGTCTTTTAATTGTGGTTGCCTTTGTGATTGGTGCCGTTTTTTCAGCGTTAGCAGGGAATATCGGGATGCGCATTGCGACCAAAGCCAATGTGCGTACGACTCAAGCGGCGCGTTCAAGCCTTTCTAATGCCTTACAAGTCGCTTTCAAAGGCGGTATGGTGATGGGATTGGGCGTTGCAGGTTTGGCAGTATTTGGGTTGAGCGTGCTTTTCATCGTGTTTTACCATGTATTCATGAATGGAACAGGCAATGAAACCCATGCGATGGAAAAAGTATTGGAAGTATTAGCTGGTTTCTCGTTAGGGGCTGAATCAATTGCCTTGTTTGCTCGGGTCGGCGGTGGTATCTACACGAAAGCAGCAGACGTAGGTGCGGATTTAGTGGGTAAAGTCGAAGCTGGCATTCCAGAAGATGACCCGCGCAATCCTGCAACGATTGCGGATAATGTAGGCGATAATGTCGGTGACGTAGCAGGGATGGGTGCGGATTTATTTGGTTCGTATGTGGCTACAGTATTGGCTTCGATGGTTTTGGGTAACTATTTGATTGCAGATACGAAAGATTTTACAGACGGTTTTGGCAATATCGGACCGATTTTGTTACCAATTTTGATAGCGGGTTTGGGGATTTTATTCTCCATCGCAGGTTCATGGTTCGTACATGTGACCGATGACGATATTTCGATTGATGGCGTACAAACGGCTTTGAATAAAGGTAACTGGCTGAGTATTTTATTGACAGGCATTTCCTCTTATTTTGTAATTCATTGGATGTTGCCTGCAAAATTTAATATGTCTTTCTTTGGAGAAGGCATGAGAGAAGTTACGCCAATGAACGTCTTTACTTCTGTTTTATTTGGCTTAGTGGTAGGTGCGTTGATTTCAATGTTAACCGAATACTATACAAGCATGGGTAAAAAACCAGTGATGGACATCGTTCAAAGTTCTTCCACAGGGGCAGCAACGAACATTATTGCAGGTTTGGGTGTGGGCATGATGTCCACTGCTTATCCGATTTTATTGTTTGCAGCAGCCATTTGGGGTGCGTATTTCTTCTCCGGTTTCTACGGAGTAGGGATTGCCGCTTCTGCGATGATGGCAACAACCGCGATGCAATTAGCCATTGACGCTTTCGGACCGATTGCAGATAATGCAGGTGGAATCGCCGAAATGAGTGAATTGCCGAAAGAAGTGCGCGAAAGAACCGATATTTTGGACTCTGTTGGAAATACAACGGCGGCAATTGGTAAAGGTTTTGCGATTGCTTCTGCGGCATTGACGGCATTAGGCTTGTTTGCCGCTTATGTTAAATTTACCCATATTAATGGTATCAACATTTTTAAAGCAGACGTTTTAGCCGCTTTATTTATTGGTGGTATGATTCCAGTAGTTTTCTCCGCTTTGGCAATGAACGCTGTTGGACGGGCTGCGATGGACATGGTGAATGAAGTACGCCGTCAATTCCGCGAAATTCCAGGTATCATGGAAGGAACGGGGCAACCAGAATACGGCAAATGTGTTGAGATTTCGACCAACGCAGCCCTTCGTGAAATGATGATGCCAGGTGCAATTACTATTTTGACACCGATTGCGATTGGTTTCATTATGGGTGCAGAAGCATTGGGTGGTTATATGGCAGGTGTTACGGTTTCGGGCGTAATGTGGGCGATTTTCCAATCTAACGCAGGCGGCGCTTGGGATAATGCAAAAAAATCATTTGAAAAAGGCGTTGAAATCAACGGAAAAATGGAATACAAAGGTTCTGATGCACACAAAGCAGCCGTTACAGGTGATACAGTGGGCGATCCTTTCAAAGATACTTCTGGTCCTTCAATGAATATCTTAATCAAATTGACGTGTTTAGTTGGTTTGGCGATTGCTCCAATTTTAGGACAAAAACACCACACACCAGCACCAGTAGTACCATCAAGCACTATTCAAATGCAAGCTCCGACGACGAATCCAGCTACTACAATGCCAGAGGTGAAGTAAGAGAGAAAGAAAGTAAGAAAAGGAGAAAGAAAGAAAGTGGAAAGAGAGTGTGTGATGTTTTTTGAATATAAAACATTGATAATCTGTTTTTTATATTTTTTTAAATCTCGTTTTTTTTGAATTTAATTACTTTTTGCTAAAATAAAAAA
>JBDLWG010000077.1:0-9001 GCA_039804385.1 Bacteroidota bacterium | reverse complement strand
CCAAAATCGTGAATCGGTCATTGGAACCATCTCCATCGGGCGAAACGCCATTGTATATCGTCAAACCTCTATCGCAATGTACCTTGATTTCAACCACCGCATCATCACAACCTGTTTGATTGCAAAGTCTGTATGTGAATTTATCAGCATGTACCGTATCGCAATAATCAGGGTTCGGCGTGTATTCTGCGACCCAATTACCATTGATTTCCACTAAACGAACCGTTCCATTCGCAGGTTGTTTGACAACCGTGATGTTGCGGAATCTGCCATTAATGCTATCATTGCGCATGATTTGGATGGTTACACCGCGATTTTTATACGTTTTATTCGTGTCATTTCTGGCAATCGGCAAATTCGCACTATCCAAAACCGTTGTATAAATGTGTAAGGTTTTACAACCCAAACTGTCCGTACAAATCTCAATACAAGTCGTATCTTGACCTTGAATCACGCCTGTTCGCGTCAAACAATGCGTCAACGTATCCAATTGATAACCTACACTGCCATTCGCTAAACCTGCACAGGTATTTCTAACAGACAAAATACGTCCCCGAACTTCTTGTAAAGCATTGAAACACAACGTTGTATCATTGCCCACCCAAATCGTATCGCGGATAATCCAATCAGGGTCTGTTGCAATATTATTGTTACAAAGCACTTTCACATAAACCGTATCGCGACATGTATTGTCCAATGAATTAATGAAAATTAATTCATGGTCGCCTCTGCCCAATTCTAATTCCGTACCATTGCCGCAAGCCCGCAAACCTTGTGTATAAGGCGCACCATTATCCGCAATGCCATATTGTTGCAAAGTTGCATATGATACATTCAAACACCATTTTACAGTACCCGCACAATCGGTCATGCGTAATGTGTGATTGCGCATTGGAATCAAGCCGTCACAACCCGTATCACAATGTTTTTTCGTAATCGTTTGTGTTTTCGTTACAAAATTTTCACACGCATCTCTCGCTGTCCAAGTACGAGTTATAATCGTATCGCCATTTACAACTTGTTGGTTTTCAACATATTGAACAGGCAAATACGTCAATCCATCACAAGCATCCGATGCCGTAACAACAGGCACATCAGGCGTTGACG
The DNA here is from genome assembly GCA_039804385.1 of Bacteroidota bacterium. Lineage (GTDB taxonomy): Bacteria > Bacteroidota > Bacteroidia > Chitinophagales > Saprospiraceae > JAAFJT01. The sequence goes on along the minus strand of JBDLWG010000077.1, from coordinate 7,894 downwards.
CACATTGCAAGGTGACATCTTGCGGAACATTCGACAAAACAGGGGCGGTTCTATCTTGGTAACGAATCGTCAATTGAAAACGATTGCTGTTGCCAGAACGGTCACGCGCTGTCCATGTGTACGTCTTTTCAAACAAAAATCCATCTGTCAAACAACTGCCAGATTGACTCGTAGAATCAATCGTTACGGTTGGATTGCGGTCTAAATTATCGGTAACATGGACTGAATTTAAATCATAAAACAATGTATCTGCACACAAATCAATGTTAATTGTATCGCCGTTTCTATGATTGTTTAATGTAATATCAGGGCGAATCGTATCCAAAATACCAACCGTTATCGTTTGTACATGGGTTGTTGTGTGTCCACAATCGTCATTGGCAACCCAAGTCCGTATGACCGTTGAATCCGTCCGCACTTCGCGGAAGGTAATATCAACTATCGTATCACAAGCGTCTGTTGCGGTCAAAGTCGGTACCGCAGGGATTAGTTGCGCGGTTGCAACCGCTATATCTTGCGGCGGATTGACAAAACGCGGTGCATCATTATCCGTAAATCTCAAATAGATTTTCAACCTTGATGTGTTACCACAACTATCTTGCGCCACCCATTCGCATTCCATGAAAACCAAATAGCCATCTCTCAAACAATTGCCTTCCAAACGGCTGATGTCATTGAAGAAAATGCGCGGTGCATTGTTACAATTATCGGTTGCAATCGCATCTTCTGCCTGCAAATTAGGGTTTTCATTACAACTAAAATTCAACGTATCGCCATTTCTAACGCTTGCCCATCTTGGATTGACCAAACGAATTACGGGCGGAACAACATCTCTCCGAATTATATTTTGAACAACGGTTGCGCGGTTGCCTGCGCGGTCTGTGGCTACCCAAGTCCGCATAATGTGTTGTCCGCAAGGAATTGTAATCGTAGAATCCGTATAAGTGATGTCAAAAGTCGTATCATTATCATCCGTCACTCTTGGGAAAAACGCTGCTGGAAATGCTTCTGCACAATCAATTGTTGTATCTCGAACCCAAATCGTTGGAGGAATCGTATCATACGAAACATTAATCCGTACTTCTGCGGGTGTAAGACAAGCAGATGGAACACCGCTTTCAGCGCGTAAAGTCGTCGTTGCACGAGTTGGCGTGAAATTCAAAACAGAATCATTGCCAATCACTGCATTATTATCCGAAACGTTGATCCAACGAACCGTTTGCGCACCTGCGGCACTCAACCGAATCGGACGGAAACCATTGATTGTCAATACATTCGCACCCGAAACACCGATATTGCTACTGATAACCATCGCACCGCGTGTCACTGGAATCGCAAAGAAATGTTCGCCACCAGAAGTCGTGATGATTTCAATCAAACAAGTTGTGTTATTAATCGCACAAGCCAATGATTTTTCTGCCAAAGTCACAACACCAATATCTTTCCGCGCATTGTCGCAAGGAATCGAATCAGGAGTCAAAACGTTGAAACGGAACACCACTTCATCATTTCTACGCAAACCAATCGGTTGATACCATGTTAAAATCGTCATACCATCCACCACCATTTGGCGCGGTTCGCCTGTATTCCAAGTCGTCGGGCTGCTCATCACCGTTGTACTATTCGGCATGTAACGAATGCCTCTTGGCAATCGAACACTCACTTTATCACTTGCGTCACTTAATGTATTTTCAAGGTTTTTAAAATTAACTTCGATGTAAGACGTGCCATTCGGAACAAATGAACTGCCTGCTCCAAAGCTAACCGAATATAATTTTGGTGCAGTCAATTCTGCACCGCGTAAAACCAATGGTAATGATTCTCCAATTTCATAATTCGTGGGCGTACCGCAATTGGTTTTGCCATCAAAAGAGAAATACGATAAAGAACCACTTCTGAATTGACAATCATTGGTGAATTTATATCGAATTTTAAACTCATTTGAATCATTCGGCGCGATGTTGTTAAAACCTTTCAAGCCATTCTGATGCAAAAACGGGTCTAACAATGAAAAATCACGATATTCATAAATCCGACCGCGCATATCTGAGCCTACCAAAGTCGGTTCTCCCAAAACGCGGCGAAACGGCGTACCGGATGGATAAGCGATTTCAACACTATTCGGCACTAAATTACCACCCAAAGTCGGCACGGTAAACCGCGTTCTCACGTCTCTTACTTTGCCCAAATCAGCGTTTTTCAATAAAACATCTAACGTTGTCGTATCGCAAAGTGCAGGTGCAGATAAGGATTGTCCCAAATACGTTGCATCCAAAAACGGAGTCGTTGTATTCGTGAAACCATTGATTACCACTTCATTACAAGGCGTATATTGATTCGGATTCCAATTATTTGGAAATGCTTTACAATTCCAACCCGTCTTAATTTCAATTTCGGTGCGTCCACAATTGCGTACTTCGGCTTTCACTTCTACGATATTACAAATGTCGTCAATTGTTTTATCAGGCGTTGCAACCGTTAAACCATTTAAATACGCAAACGCATTGCGGCGTGCATTGCCATAATATTCCAACATTGGCATTGAAACATGATTAGGATTCGTAATATCTTTAATCGAAACCACTTTGAATAAACCATCTGGAACGGCTACATTCGGCACGATATTCAAAAAAGTCACACCTGCATTCCCTTTCGCAGACGTATTACAAACTTTCACCACCCAAGTTGCCGTATCATTCACGACGGCTGGATTGGGTGTTGTCACAGGCGTAAACGTCAATTGCGGCGGGTCTGTATAATAAATATCGTTGCTACGACTGTCGCGGATGCGCAACGCACAACTGCCATCGCCAATTTCATTCGCATAAAAACGGTCTTTGTAATAAATCGTCGGATTGAAAACAAAGCGATTGTTATTCAAAGCACTGCCTTGTGAAGACCGACAATTCGGTAAAGCCTTGATTTTCAACGTAAAAATCGTTCCGACATATGCTGCATTGTAAGAAGGCACTCTCCGTAACGTATCGAAATAGGCTACATATCTGCCCGAACCGTCCAAATTCGCCAACGGGAAAAAACGATTGCCATGAATCGGGTGATCCACCATCGAAACTTCCACTTGCGTTGCAAAAGCCGTTACAAAAGCAGGGTCATAGGTCAAAACAATCGAATCCACTGCCACTGCCTGCCGATATTCAGATGGAAATTGGTCATTAAACCCATTATTGATATTGATAATCTGCCATGTTAAACCCGCTTCTTCACAACCTTTTGGAGCTTGTGCGCTCGTTGCAGGTTGGAAAGTGGTTTGCACTTTGCCAAGCGTAAAAATAGCTCCGAAATTATCACAATAATATTGGTTGCCGCCATCCGTGTAAAAACCATAACCGCGCAATTCAGGGATTTTTTTGAAAACCCGTGTGAATGGACCATCAGGATTGACGCTAAAATCAGCATACAAATGAACCGAGTCGCCTGCGGTCAACGTCCCAAGTCCCAAACCGCGCAACGCATCATTTAAATCAAATTTCACCTTTTTAACACTATCGCGTCTTTCAACCGATACTTTAGAAGCATTCACCGTTCCAAAATACGATTGACCGCCTTTCACCACCCGAATCACCGCCTTGCCAAACGTGAAAATATCATTCAAGCGATTGGTTGTAGCCGTTTTATCATTATTTTCATACGTAATCACTACGCCCAAACTATCCGAAAGCGGCGTTTGACCCACTACATTGAAAACCGTCATCCGAACCGAATCGCATTGAATCGCCGATTGAATGTTGGCACGCGCAGGATTGATTTTAGTCGAATACGTTTTATCCGTGTAACCAAAAGTCGTTCGTTCCACCTTGAAAGCAGTGGTTTTCAACCCTTTCGTACAATCGTAAATCGCATTTGGCACACACGGCGGCTCTGCATAGTGGATTCTCGGACCGTTCAACGTATCGCAATAATACATATGCCGACAATCGCAGGGTGGACACAAAAATTCCATCGACATCGGGAACGAAGAAGCACCCGGTTGTGCGCCACAAGTCGCACGAAAAGCCAATTTCAACGTATAATCAGCATTCAAATACGCAGAACCCGACAAATCAAACGCCATATACAGCGTATCTTGCGCAATCCGCGAGTTTAACAAGCGCAATCTATCGGTATAACGCAAAAAAATCGTCGAATCAGGTACAGGTGTAATGCCATTCGTCAATTTGACTTTGACAATCATTTGTTCTTGCCCATTGCAATTTTTTTCAAAATTGAAAATATTGCGGCGTTCTTTATGCTCAATGTAGAAAAGTTTGCTATCCGTAAACGCGTCAGGTTGTACGCCGTTTTCAATGCCGTCATTCGTATTCAACGGCGCGAAATATTGCGGACGGACAAACGTATTGCGTCTGCCGCAAAAATCATCATAATCAATCTGCGCTCCGAAACTGGTTTGAAAATCATTGACGCAATTCGCACCTGTACCATTTAAGCCACATTGCACTTGATATTCAATCGAAACTTGCACTGCCGCGCCTTTCGGCAAATCATCATAAAAACCATCATTATCCAAATCCGCCAAACCACCATTCCCATCAGGGTCATTTCTCAATTGCGGATGATTGCGCAAATCAATGATTGCCGTGTTTGGATTGTTAATAATCGTATTACCAATGGTTATTTTTGAAATGAAAAACGCATTATCCCTCAAAGCCGCGTTGTTGCCCAAGCCAATGCCCAAAGCAATATTTTTCATCACCGCCGTTCCTGCATCAATTTCAACCCCATTATTCGTAAAAGTGACGGTTGAAACACCCGTTTTGCAATAGCCGCCCGTTACATTAGGCGTAGTGCCAGATGGTTGGAAACCAACATAAATCACTCCATCCGCCAATCGCACCAAATCTTGACGCGTCACCGAGTTGCACAAACGGTCGAAACAGCCCCAACTCGCCGCATGCGTACTCAAACGGCTGCGGCTGCAATTCGCAATACAAGCATTTTCAATAATGGTAACGGTTTCATTGGGTTCAAACAAAGTGTCTTGGTCTGCCAAAACGCCCGCCGAACCGCGTGTATTATATCGAAAAAGGTTGCCTGACAACACCGCTTTGACAATCGTATCACCGTTAAAAAGCGGCGATTTTGTGACAGGAATTTGCTGCCCGTTCACCGTCAAATGCGTAATCGTGATGCCTGCACCTTGTGTATTCGTGTATTCAAAATTTTTCAAAAAACCTTCTGCGGCACTATTCGTTACGGTCACGGTTCTCGTAAAACAGTCGTTAATACGCAAACCTGCCGTTACGGAATGAACCGAAGTCATGGTTAAATACGGTACTTTTATCGCATCCCGATAACTTGACATCCAATCAATCTCCGTAAGCGATTGATTTCCAAACTGATACGCAAAAGACCATTTATCCACCACTGCCAAAGAATCATTGCGCGAAAGCGAATCCGTCAACCCACAATCGGCTACCATCGAATACGAAATATTGACATTGGAAAGACTATTCGGATTCAAATCAGGCAATCTAAAAATAGGTCGATTTGGATTCGAATTATCAATCAACGTCACGCCCGCCGTAGAACCTGCTGCGTTAAACTGCATCAATCGAATGCCTCTGAACAATTGAACGGTAGCCGTTACATTACCGCGCACCGTCGAAGCAACGCCTTCTGTACGCACCACCGCCGTCACCGTTTGCGCATCGCCGCAGACGTTCAAGAAGCGCGGCGCGGACGCAGCATCGCGCCAACCGACATTCAAATGATTATTTTGAGCCAAAACAGGGCTGAAAAAAGAGGCAAAAGCCCCTAAAATCAAGCAAAAAAACAAGCGGAACATGTATTCGTTTCTCATGAGTTGTGGGATTAAGCTTTGTTCGACGATTTAGGTGCGTAGCACCGTAATATTAGTAGAAAATGGCATCGTGAAAATCGTGAAGGCGTTTGCAAGGGGGGAACTTGAAAGGCAATAGCTCAACACGGAAAAATAACGAATCTGGGGGATTACCGTTAGCAGTACAAAGATACTGCCGTTCATGTCAGATATTCAAGCAATTGTGACAGATTTACAGGGTATTTTTTGCATTTTTATTATACTTATTTTTTAAATACTTGAAATAGGGTATGCAAAAATGAGTCTCTGACCATTTTTGCCGCATCGGTTTCGGAAGCCTTCAAGGATTCCGAAACCGACTGTTTTTTGGATTCGATGATAGGTATTAAATTGCCTTGCAATCGTTTTATCGGTCGGTTAGGATGCTTTGTATGGAGCGAAGATTCTCGATTTTACAAGCCAAATAGGTTAATGTTTAAAACAAAATTTGAAATTTCAAAAACGAGATGATAGTTTTGCGCCAAACTTTTAACAAATACCAATATGAATCAATCACCTACTGATTTTAAAACAATTTATGCGTTAATCCAAACAGGGCGCGAGGCGATATACAAGCAAGTCAATAGCCAATTAGTACAACTTTATTGGAGCATTGGTGAATACATTGCTCAAAAAGCACAACAAGAGGGTTGGGGCAAAAGTACTGTAAAAAACTTGGCAAACTATATTGCCGAACAAGACATGACGCTTCAAGGTTTTACAGAGCGAAATCTATGGCGGATGAAATCTTTTTACGAAACCTATTCGCCTCACCCAAAACTGACAACACTGTTGTCAGAAATTCAATGGTCTGCTCATTTGCACATTTTAAACCAAACGAAAAGCCTCGAAGAAAAAGAATTTTATTTAAAACTCACAATTCAAGAACGTTATTCTGTAAGAGAATTAGAACGCCAAATTAAAAGCGGTGTTTATGAGCGAACTATCCTTACGGCTGCCAAACAGCCGCTTGTGTTACAAAAATTGCCTCAAAATGCACAACAGGTTTTTAGAGATGCTTACATTTTTGAATTTTTAAATCTCCCGAAACCTCATTCCGAAAAAGATTTACGAAAAGCATTAATCCATCATTTGAAAGATTTTTTATTAGAAATCGGTAAAGATTTTGCTTTTGTTGGGGAGGAATATCGGCTTCAAGTGGGTGGACACGATTTCTTCATTGATTTACTCTTGTTTCATAGAGGTCTGGCGTGTTTAGTGGCGATTGAGTTGAAAATCGAAGCGTTTGCGCCCGCACATTTAGGGCAACTCAATTTTTATTTGGAAGCACTCAATCGAGACGTGAAAAAAGGGCATGAAAATCCAAGTATTGGCATCCTGCTTTGTAAAAGTAAAGATGATGAAGTGGTTGAATATGCCTTAAGTCAAAATATTGCTCCGACGCTTATTTCCGAATATCAAACCAAATTATTAGATAAAAAATTGCTTCAACAAAAATTACATGAACTATTTAGCATTTTAAATAATAAATAAATAATTGATAATCAATTATTTATTTGTTTATAACCGTCGTCAAGATTGCAATTTCGACGACGGTGTGTATTATAAACCGCTTATTATTTGCATCGTTTCTACACTTACGCGACACACGCGTTGCAATAATTCGATTACTTTTTCTTTATAATCCGCAAAACGATACGTATTAAATTGCGTTGCAATCGTTTTATCGGTTGGTTTCGATTCTTTGTATTGGTCTAAAACCCATTCCAACGCGCTCCGATTGCCCAATTTATAAAGCCAAGCGGCTTCTGGCACATCATATAATTTTGTAATTTCATCTATTTCAATACAATGATTGGTTTTATCAGCTTTTAACTTAGCTTTTGGTACGAAATCAACACCCGCAACAACCTTCGGAGGGTTGTCAACCCTCCGAAGGTTATACGGCGCGGCATTTTCATAATGGAGGTGCAAATCTGCTAATTTCCGACCTTGTTCCGCATAAAAATCAACGTTTTCATAAAACGGAATGCGCGGAAAATCGCGTTTTAAATTTTGTTCATACTTGGCACGATACGCAGGCGCGTGTAACACCGC